>CAZOXI010000173.1:0-6886 GCA_964583445.1 uncultured Bacteroidaceae bacterium
TGCTTCAGCAGCCAGGTCTGCGATCTCATCAAAAAGGTCATAATTCCGGGCAGGAGCTTTCATTTTGCGCAACACCCGGGCGATTTCTGCATTGCTGTATTCAGGTCCCAGGTAGGCACCCTGCATCGCGTCAGGACGCACCGGACTTCTCTCAGTCCCCTTGAAAATATATAGTCCGGCCAATGCGGCGCCGAGAGCTCCTCCGGCATCTCCTGCCGCCGGCTGGACAAAGATCTCATCGACCAGGCCCTCTTTCAGTATCTTCCCGTTGGCCACACAATTCAATGCTACGCCCCCAGCCAGGCAAAGGTCGCGCAGACCTGTTTCCTTTACAGCTGTTCGCGCCATCTTAAGCACGATATCCTCGGTTACCTTCTGAATGGCAAAAGCCAAATTGCAGTGTTGCTGCCCGATCTCTTCCTCAGGACGGCGCCGCGGGAATCCAAACAGTTGTTTCCAACGCGCGTCCGGCACCATGCGTAAGCCAGTAGCATATTTAAAAAGCTTTGGATTGAGCCATGCACTGCCATCTTCTTTCACATCCACGAGGTGTTCGTAGATAATCTGCTCATACTTCCTGGTCCCGGCATCATCGGGCAACCCATAGGGTGCCAGGCCCATGAGCTTGTACTCACCGGAGTTTACCCTGAATCCCAGGTAATACGTAAAAGCCGAATAAAGTAACCCGACTGAATGTGGAAAGTGCAGTTCCCTGATCACTTCTATCCCGGCGCCGGAGCCTTTGCAAATCGAAGCAGTGGACCACTCTCCCACCCCGTCGATGGTAAGGATTGCAGCTTCTTTGAACGGCGACGGAAAAAATGCGCTGGCAGCATGTGAAAGATGATGCTCGGCAAACAATAATGGTACCTTGCGTACATCCGTCAATCCTGCCTTTTTCAGTTCTTTTGTCAGCAGGCTTTTCAGGAATAGTTTCTCTTTTACCCATATTGGCATAGAGGAAATAAATGAAAGAATCCCCCTGGGAACAAAATGATAATAGGTTTCCAGCAAACGTTCAAACTTCAGGAAGGGTTTGTCGTAGAAAACAATAGCATCCATTTCATCAAGACCAACTCCTGATGCTTCAATACAATATTTCACTGCATTGACCGGGAAGGAAGGATCATGTTTTTTACGTGTGAAACGCTCTTCCTGCGCAGCAGCAATGATCTTCCGGTCATTTATTACAGCTGCTGCAGCATCATGATAATAGGCAGATATTCCCAGGATGATCATTGGCTTACATTCAGACCCACAAAAATATAATCTTTTTTAGTATTTCGTACATTTACTGATTCTGGACCTGGTTTAATATTTCTTAAAAAATGTGACTTAAATTGTATCATTCCTATGATAAATTCGTTAAACTTAGGAGTGTAAGGGTTTGGTACTTAAAACACAGTTGTAAAATCCCTGAAAGTGCCATCAGGTTTATTTATGGACACCCGGAAAAAATATCGCATAATCAACTCATTCAACCAAAGATATGAAAATATTCGTCCAACTCAGTCTTGCCTTCGCGATCCTGGTCACTGTTTTTTCTTCATGCAACCGTGACGAAACCAAATACAGCAGTGCCTGGGAACATCAGCCAGACCGTATCTGGGCTGGGCCGGAATTTTGGGCAAACAGGCTCCAGGACTGGCACATTGAAGACGGAAAACTGAAATGTGTAAATACTTCAAAGGGGTTGCGTACTGTGCACCTGCTTACTCACCAGGTCGGAGAACTCTACGGTAAACTTGAGATTGACCTGTCGATTGGGCTTGATCACCAGGCAACCCGCCAGGGCAGTGAGGGCTGGGCCGGTATCCTGATCGGCGCGGGTGAGGGCCTGATGGATTACAGGGGGAGTGCCCTGATCCATCATTCTCCAGGGAATGCAGGAGGCATCATCGTTGCTGTGAATGAAAACGGTCAGGTTGTATTCCTCGACAATACGAACAGCAGGGAGCTGATCGGCAGCATGCAGAACCTTCCCGATGTCTCCTATCCCGACAGTTTGATATTGAGTGTAGATGTCTACCTGAATGACGACAGCACATATACGATCTCAGCCTCAGCGGTGGACCAGCTAACACGCGACCAGGTCAGCCACAACAACCTCACAAAAATAGCACATCACAGGCTGATGGGGAACATTGCCATTGCTGCCAACCACTTAGAAAAAGGATATGAGGGACCAGCTTACTGGTTTGGGAAGCTGAACTTGAAAGGAAATGCACTGGTTGAAAACCCTGACTATCGGTTCGGTCCAATTATGGGCGTCATGCACACCCTGAGTGATGGTGTGCTGAAGCTCACGGCCCAGATGCCTCCAATTGGGGAGGAAGATGAATCCTATGTGCGGATGTGGCTGCGGAGAAGCGGTGAACCGGCCTGGACAGAGACCGACTCCATTGCTATCGACCGGGATGCGTTTATCGCCCCCGTAAAGTTCGAAAACTGGCGTGATGATTTGGAACAGGAATACCGGCTGGCCTACAGGATTCCTGACAACAAGGGCAGGATGCGTACTTATTATTACACCGGCCTGATCAAACCAGACCCGGTGGACCGGGAAGAATTGGTGGTGGGCGCATTTTCATGTATCTCACATATGGAGGGTAATATCAACGGCAGGAACTGTGACTACACTGAACGTTTATGGTTCCCACATCAATCGTTTGTGCAATCTGTCACTGCGCAGGAACCCGATCTCCTGTTTTTTACCGGTGATCAGATCTATGAAGGAAGACCTACCCCACCCGATATGTCGAGTCCGGAAAACACAGAGCTGGATTACCTCTATAAATGGTATATTTTTCTCTGGTCAACAGGTGAACTCATGCGCAACACACCGACCGTATGTATGCTCGACGATCATGATGTGTACCACGGCAATATCTGGGGGGCCGGCGGTAAAGCAGCACCTGAATATCCTGAAGACTCAATCTACCCGAAATATTATGAAGGCTTTGAATCGCACTGGCAGCAGGACCAGGGAGGCTATAAGCTGCGCCCCTCAACGGTGAATATGATACAAAAGACGCAGACCAGCCACCTGCCTGACCCCTATGATCCAACCCCTGTAAAGCAAGGAATAGAAGTTTACTATACCGACTTGAATTATGGCAGGATCAGTTTTGCGATTTTGGAGGACAGGAAATTCAAATCTCCTCCCGCAGTTATGCTTCCTGAGGCCAGGGTAGTCAATGGTTTTGCTCAAAATCCGTGGATCAGCGGCAGGAGGCTGGACGTTCCTGAAGCAAAGCTTCTTGGTGACCGACAACTCGAATTCCTCGAGGACTGGACCGCAGACTGGAGCGGTACAGACATGAAGGCTGTGGTCAGCCAGACGATCTTCGCCAACCTGTCGACGTACCCCGATACTTTTCAGACAGATGCCGGAACACCCAGTCTGCAGGCACCCCCCCCGGGAGTTATCCCCGACGGGTACAGGCGTGCCAGGGACATGGACTCGAACGGCTGGCCGCAAACGGCACGGGATAAGGCCCTGCAGGTGATCCGCAAAGGCTTTGCCCCGATCATTGCCGGCGATCAACACCTTGGATCACTGATTCATATGGGGACGGACAGATGGGAGGACGCAAGTTATTCATTCTGTGTACCGGCCATCGGAAACCTTTGGCCCCGCAGGTGGTTTCCGCCGGAACCCGGAATTGATCACCAGGAAGACATGCCCCCTTATACAGGAAAATATTTCGATGGTTTCGGCAACAGGATGACGGTCCGGGCCGTTGCAAATCCGGTTGAAACCGATAAGGAGCCGGCTGCATTGTACAATCGTGCTGTTGGTTACGGGATCATCCGGTTCAATAAACCTGCAGGTGAGATCACTTTTGAAAACTGGCGCAGGGATGCTGATCCTGATCAAGGTGTTGCAGCAATGTTCCCCGGATGGCCAAAAACCATTTCCATACTGGACAACTACAGTCCAACCGTCCGCACCTGGCTGCCGAATTACGTTGTGGAGGGACTCGATACGCATCCGGTCTTCCAGGTAATTGACGCTTCCACCGGTGAAATCGTCTATACGGTAAGGATACCTGGCAACAGCTACCAGCCAGGAGTGTTTACCTACGGCGGAACCTATACAGTAAGGATTGGCGACCCGGATTCAGACAACTTCAAGGTTTTTGATGATGTGCAGGCAAGATATACCAAAGACGAGACGCCTGTCTCAGTTGAGTTTTAGACCCAATACCTCATTCTTGTTTTTCTTCGCCGGCACCTGATATGCCGCCGACACTCTGTCCCCGCACCATTCCCATTAACAAATGCAGGCAGGGCAACTGTACCTGAAACTGAGCCTGCTTACCGATTCTATTATTGCAACCGCTCCTCTTTCAAAAATTCTTCCGGGATGAAATACCGCTTCATTCGAGATGAAAAACCGCTTTTCATCTCTGTCAGTTGATGCGAAAAAAATAATTTAAATCTGATTAGGATGTTTATTTTTCTATTTCACTTACCCCCTTTTTTTGACATATATAGAATATTTATTTAATTCTTTTTTGTTTTATACCCCTATATTTTTTGGGGTATAATTAACTTTTTTTAATATTTTTTAATATTTACCCCCAATTTATTTGTTCAGTAAATATTTTAGTTCTAGTTTTGCTGCGAATTATTATTATTAATCTGTAATAAATTACATTATGAAAGCAATTATGAACTTTAAGCGAATGTCTGTAATCTCAATGGCGTTTTTCATTGGATTCGTTAATTTAAATGCACAGACTGAAACATCTTTTGATGCAGGGGCAGATATCGTCAGTAATTATATATGGCGGGGTACCAAGTTTGGAACCGGCCCGGCCATTCAGCCCTATGTGGAATTCAGCGCAGGCAATTTTGCCATCGGCTCATGGGGATCATTCGGATTCACAGATAATGAAGCTGCAGAAGCGGATCTCTATCTCTCCTATGGATTTGATTTTGGACTGAGTGTAGGGCTGACTGATTACTATTATCCGGGTACGCCTTATTCTGATTTCTCAACTGAAAGCGGATCTCATGGTTTTGAGGTCAACCTGGGGTATGAGATCTCCGGATTTTCGATAGGTGCCAATTACATGTTGAACGAAGCGCCGGGCGCAGGGACAACCGGGGGAGACATGTATTTTGAACTGGGATACTCCTTTGAATCAGTAAGTGTATTTGCTGGCGGAGGTGACGGTTGGCATACAACATCGGGAGATTTTGCACTTTGTAATATTGGACTTGCCGTATCGAAAGAAATTCCTATTACCGAAAAATTTGCTTTGCCGGTCAGTGGATCAATGATATGGAATCCTGAAGCGGATCAGTATTACGTGGTCGTAGGTGTATCATTCTAAGCAGATCATAAACAGATAAAATCAACAGCAATGAAAAAGATTGAAGCAATCATTCGTAAAACCAAGTTTGAGGAGGTAAAAGACGCCCTTCATGACAATGGCATTGAATTCTTCTCTTTCTGGGAAGCCAGGGGTGTGGGTATGGCCCGCCAGAGCAGGGTATACCGTGGCGTAGCCTATGATACCAGCACCATTGAAAGAATTTACCTGTCAATTGTGGTCAGAGATATCAATCTAAAGAAAGCCATTGACACCATAACATCGTCGGCCAGGACCGGAGAAGTGGGGGACGGAAAAATATTTGTCTCCAATATTCATGACAGTATCCGGATCAGAACCGGTGAGGCGGGAGATGAATCATTGTATATCAAGGACTAATAAAAAAATAAAAAATCAAGATCATGGAAGGATTAACAATTTCGATAGATACCATTTGGGTCCTGGTTGCCGCGGTACTGGTAATGTTCATGCAGCCCGGTTTTGCGCTGGTGGAGTCAGGTTTCACAAGGTCAAAAAACACTGCAAACATATTAATGAAAAACCTGATGGACTTCTCCATCGGATCCCTGGGCTTCTGGCTAATCGGTTATACCATCATGTACGGTGAAGATGTTGGCGGATTCATCGGGAAGATGTCATTATTCTTTAACAGCGATGCCATTAACGGCGTTCCGGACAAAGCATCACTGATGTTCCAGACGGTCTTTGCAGCCACTGCTGCAACCATCGTTTCCGGGGCCGTTGCTGAGCGAACCAAATTCTCAGCCTACCTGTATTTCAGCGTCGCGATCACAGTGATCATCTACCCGATCTCAGGACACTGGGTATGGGGTGGAGGATGGCTCTCTGAACTTGGATTCCACGACTTTGCCGGATCAACTGTAGTTCACTCCGTTGGCGCATGGGTCGGACTTATTGGAGCTGCGATGGTAGGTCCCCGTTTGGGCAAATATGGAAAAGCCGGTGAACCCAAAGCGATTCCCGGATCCAACCTGGCGTTGGGTGCACTGGGTGTATTTATCCTCTGGTTTGGGTGGTTCGGTTTCAACCCCGGATCACAGTTGGCCGCTGCAGGTGAAGAAAACGCCGTTGCCATCTCGCATATATTTATTACCACCAACCTGGCAGCAGCTGCCGGAGCCGTAACTGCTATGATTGTTACATGGATGAAATACAAGCGACCGGGTCTGTCGATCACCCTTAACGGTGCCCTCGCAGGGCTGGTTGCCATTACTGCAGGAACCGACGCAGTCAGCCCAGGTGGAGCAGTTGTGATCGGGATCATTGCAGGTATTGTTCTTGTATATGGTGTAGCATTCATCGACAGGGTGCTGAAAGTGGATGATCCCGTGGGCGCAATATCAGTGCACGGACTCAGCGGGGCTGTCGGAACATTGCTCGTCGGAGTATTCAGCACCACTGAAGGTCTGTTATATGGCGGCGGAGCAAAACTTCTCGGCATCCAGGCAGTCGGCGTGCTCGCTGTTGCAGCCTGGGCCATGGGTATCGGATTCATCCTGTTCTTTATTCTGAAGAAAACA
>CAZOXI010000174.1:0-6876 GCA_964583445.1 uncultured Bacteroidaceae bacterium
GGTCCATGCGCGACCCTGTATTGATCAGGCACTGCTTTTGCAAATTGTGCAACCAGGTTGCCAATGGTACCTGCACCGGAAACCACGACATTTTTTCCCTTGATCCCGGTGGTACGGCTTGTTGAATGCGCGCCGACTGCTGCAGGTTCAATCATGGCCCCCTGGTCCAGTGAAATAGATTCCGGCAGTACCAGCAAACGGTCCTCAGGAATCAAAAAAAACTCACTGGCGACTCCGGGTGCCTGGAAGCCCTGCACTTTCAGTTCCTGGCAGGCATTGTATTGTCCCCTCAGGCACGGGCCGCATTTCCCGCACACCAATTGAGGCCTTGCCGTTGCTTTCATTCCGGGTTGAACTCCTTTCACATTTTCCCCGACAGCTTCCACGATGGCTGCGTACTCGTGTCCCTGGACAACCGGGTAAGGTGTTGCAGGATGCTCTCCATGAAATACATGTACATCACTTCCACACACCCCGATTCTTTTTATCCTGAGCAACACTTCATTTGGTCCGGGATGCCCGGGGTGAGCAACATCTGTGAATTCAATCTGTCCAGGTTGGGTCATTATGGCTTGCCGCATATTCAACATCTATATGTTTACCAGTCTATTCATTTTGTATGGATCCCTTTCATTCAGCTGAAAATGGTGTAGAGGATAATAAGGGTCACCACAAGCACTCCTGCCCATAAACGGGGGTCACCGATTCCCCTGAATTTATCGTGTGCCAACACTGCCAGCGGACTTTCCCAGGTATAATTCCTGATCACCTCCGGGGAAGGTTTTTTAGTGAACCTGCTTGCTGTAAAGTAAATCACCGTGCACAATACAAATAACCACCATGCCTGCATCATGAATGGGATCCCCAGTCCTTTGGTCAGGTACATGTAGCCGCTGATCGGTTCAAAATCCAGGCAGAATGCTATAATCCCCATTACCAGGCCGGAAATCAGTGTTATGAATGCTGCCTGCGAGGTGCCTTTACGGGAGAATACACCAAACAGGAAAACAACTGCAACAGGTGGAGCAATTGCTGAAGCAATTTTGTTGATGGCCTCAAAAATACTTGAAAACTTTCCTCCCTGTGTCGACCATGCCATCGCCAGAAGCATCACTGCCACCGCAGCATATCTTCCGATCCGAATTTGCCGTTGATCGGATATTTCAGGCTGAATGCGCTTCACGATATCCACGGCAACCAGCGTTGCCGAGCTGTTCAATGCCGCAGCTATGGTGCTCATTAATGCCGCAAGGAGGGTTGCTGCCATCAATCCTTTCAAGCCTACCGGTAACAATTCACTGATCATCACAGGTAATGCCATGTTCGCATCGGTACCAATAATATCTTTAAAAAGCACGTAAGCGATCACGCCTGGAAAAACCAGGATAAAAACCGGCAGGATCTTCAAAAAACCTGCGAGTATTGGACCCAGTTGTGCATCCCGCTTTGATTTTGCGCCCAGGACCCGCTGGACGATCGTTTGATCTGAGCACCAGTACCAGAGTCCCAGGACAGGATAACCCAGCAGGCAGGCATACCAGGTCAGCCCGGTATCTCCCCCTAATAACTCCAGGCTTTCCCTTGAATGCAGTATTTTAAGCTGCCCCGGTTTTAGATTTTCTTTCAACTCGGCAATGGTGTTGATCCCGTAATCCGACAAAGCAAATACTGCAAAACCGGTTAAAAGAATGGCTCCGAGAATGAGAATGACAGACTGCACGGTCTCGGTTACCACGACGGCTTTCAGTCCCCCCAGCACAGTATAAATGGTCGTTATTACAGAAATAACCAGGATAGAGGTCAGTACATTGATCCCAAAGAAGGTTTTGAACACAACAGCGCCCGCATACAGGCTCATCCCAATATGCACGAACAATGCACCGATAATGGCAATAAAAGCCATCAATGTCCGGGAACGTGAATCATATCTTTTTTCCAGGAATTCAGGGAGCGTGGAAATTTTGCTTTTAAAGTAGAAGGGTGCAAAAATGAGACCCAGCATGATCAAAGTTACAGCTGCCAGCCATTCAAAATTTCCCCAGACCAGGCCTTCATTGTACCCGGAGGCTGCCAGTCCCACCAGGTGTATAGTCGAAATATTTGATGCGAAAAGTGCAGCACCCACCAGCAACCAATTCAGCCCTCGCCCTGCCAGGAAATAACCTTCACTTGTCATTTTCCTGAACTTGACGGACAATATCCCGATTACCAGTATTCCCAGGAGGTAAATGATGATGATTACTGAATCAATTATACTGATGCTTTGGCTCATTTTGAATAATCCATAAGGAGGTTTACTTAATTAATGCTACCTGTATTGTAATAACAAAATGATCTGTGTATGCTGCCTGCATTGTCAATAATCACTTCTCCATTTCCTGCCATCGTTCTTATTGGTCCCAGAGCCGGTACGGATCTCCGTATTTTTCCATCTGCTCCAGCAAGAGCGCTTCCATTTCCGCCAACTTATCTTCATACTCCTGTTGTTCTGCAAGGTTGGTTTCCATTTTGTCTGACCTGTTATGTTCCGGTAAGAACTCATGTGGATTTTCCACCAGGTTAAATAGCTGGGTTTCTCTGACTGTGCCATCCATGACATCATATTTAATCAGTTTCCACTCGTCTTTCATCACACACCGCATGCCCGGTTTGGTTCCCCCGCAATATACACCATACATCACATCCCTGACTGATGACTCGTCTCCTTTCAAGACCGGCGCAAAGCTTTTTGCATTTACTGTAGCAGGTATTTCAATTCCTGCAAGGTCACATAAGGTCGGAAGAATATCCGAAAGATAGATGTTCCCTTCAACGCGCTCCCCGGCCTTTATTCCAGGCCCTTTCACAATGAACGGGACCCGCCAGGTGTGCTCGTACAGATTTTGTTTCCCCATCAATCCGTGTCGGCCAATCGCAATCCCATGGTCTGAAGTATAAATAATATATGTATTATCGAGCTCATCCATCTCTTCCAGTTTGTTGAGCACTTTCCCGAGCTGAATGTCGATATTCTCTGAGCAGGCAAATTCCCGCCCCACCTCATTGCGGACAGTTTGTTCGTCCCTGTTTCTCCAGACCCCGCTCACCTTTACCTCATCCCTGAGATTGGGATGACCGTGGAAAAACGGATGCTCCGGAAGATAATTCACGGGCAATGGCGGCTGATTGGGATGGGCCGGGGGAACCGTACTCGTATCCGTGTGATTCACAGCTCCGTATTTGGCCAGTAGCTCAGGAGTTCCATCACGCACATCGTGGGGATGAGAGAAACCAAAGTA
The DNA here is from genome assembly GCA_964583445.1 of uncultured Bacteroidaceae bacterium. Classification (GTDB taxonomy): domain Bacteria; phylum Bacteroidota; class Bacteroidia; order Bacteroidales; genus M55B112. The sequence continues at coordinate 3,279 of CAZOXI010000174.1, forward strand.
TATAAAGAAGGGATCTGTATCCTGGTTGTTTTCCCTGTCCTCAAGGTAATTCAGCACCTGTTTGGCATGCCAGGCACTGCCCGTTTCTTCGGTTCCGCCTCTTTTTGTAGCGTCATGTACCACGGTAAACTGATTGTTCGCTTCGGGATATGAATTTCCTGTTTTACAGGTGCGCATAGTACTGTACCCTGCCTGGTTAAACACTGCGCCGATGGTATACAATTCCAGGCTGTCAGGAAGATTCGGATCCCGGTGTTTTTCATTTCTCGCGGGCAGGTGCCACAGGGTACGTCCGGTCATAACCATATGCCGGGAAGGTCGGCATACTGCACCACTGTAGGATCCCATGTGACGGGCACTTTCAAATACCATGCCTTCTGCTGCCAGCCTGTCAATATTCGGAGATTCCAATACAGATCTCGGGTTATAGAATGTAAAATCGAAGGGCGACTGATCATCCACGATCACAAATAAAAAGTTCGGAGGGGCTTTCTGCTGTGGATTGCAACTTGAAAGAAGAGCCACCGCAAATGGCAAAACAAAAAACAGTTTACATTTTCTCATAGCATAATTATTCTAGTGGGTTTTCATTTTCTTTTGCAGGATCGAAAGAGCGATTTAACCTGGTTTCCACTCTTGTCCACCAATGATCATAAAATGCACTCATCTTTGCAACAATTTCAGGATGCGTTTTTGCGATATTGTGGTCCTGATGTGGATCAATGTCAATATTATACAGCTCCCATTCTCCCGGGGATGTCAAGATATAATGTTCGGAATTACCTGTATATAATGGTCTTGCCCCATTCGCGCGTCTTCGTGCAGTTTTGCAAGTTCTGCACTGCTTGTTATTGCATGGTTCATGCCTCACAAGGGTATAATTTTTCCATCTGACTGAGCAACCCGCATATTTATGATCTGACCAAATTTCGGGACTTTCCCATCTGCCTATATGCGTAATCTGCATCCGATCATCACCGAGTTTGGCTGCCGGATTCATCAACACAGGCTTCAGGCTGCTCCCATCCAGCTGGTCTTCAAGTTCCGGGGGTACGTTGAGTTCACACACATTAACAAGTGTGGGAAATACATCGATATGACCGCTCATCAGGCTCCGGTCACCGGCAGGAAAATGGTCACCCCACTTCCAGAACGAATATGCACGCGTTCCTCCTCTCCACGGCGTAGTTTTCAAGCCACGCATGCCACTGTTATATGTATCCACGCCCCTGGTTCCCCCGTTATCATTCATAACAATCAGAAGTGTATTTTCAGCAAGTTCCAGGGAATCCATAAAATCGCGCAATCTTACCAGGTTCTCATCAACATTTGCCACCTGTCCGAAAAAACCAGCACTGTAGACTCCATCCGGTCGTTCCGGATTTACATAACCCTGATAAGGCTTGATGTACTTTTCAGGTGCCTTATTTGGTGAGTGGGGTGAGTAGGTAGGAATGTAGCAAAAGAAAGCGCTGTCCTTGTTTTCCTCGATAAAATGCATTGCTTCCTCGAATAGAATGTCTTCCCTGTAGCCTTTCAACTGTTTTTCCACCTGGTTGTGCAGTAAAACAGGATTAAAATGTGAATCTTGCCTGTCACCGGGGACAGTGAGTGTCTCATCAAATCCCCGGGACCAGGGGCCATGCTGATCTGTCTGACCCAAATGCCACTTTCCAAAAAGACCCGTCCTGTAACCACTATTTTTAAAAACCTCAGCCAGCGTAACGACTTCCGTATCCATATAGTTCATCGGTGATCTGGTATGGGTCACCCCGACAAGAAACTCATGAGTACCGGTCATCAGGGCAGCACGCGTAGGAGCGCATGTCGGACTCACTGCAAAATTTGTAAACCGGGCACTTTCTTCATGAAGTTGATCAAAACCGGGGGTCTTAAGCACAGGATTTCCGTGGGTACCAATATCACCATATCCCATGTCATCAATCAGGATTAGGACCACATTAGGCGGCTCCTTCTCAATTGAAGGGTAACACCTTGAAAGGATACCAGATATTAATATCAATGCAATGTACTTGTATTTCAGCATAGCGGCATTAAATATAATCATTCTCCCATACAATTCAATCAGGGAATTTCTGTTTAACCCTCTCCAGAGAGGCCGTTCCATATTCTTTTCCTTCAAAGCTGTTCCGGCAGGATCCGAACCAGTCTGCAAATGCAGCACTGTATTCCTTTAATAGATCAGGATGTTGATCAGCAACGTTCTCTGTCTCAAACGGATCTCTGATCATATCGTAAAGCTGATCGCTGCCATACGGCTTGTATACCGGACCGTTATATGCAACCTGGTTCCTGCTCGCAAAACCGATCGGATCGGTGCGTTCCCAGTCTTCACCATACAGCAGTGGTAATTAGCTAACACCGTCAAGGGTGTTCATGCTTTGGTGTGGCTCCGCACCCACTGCTTCGATAATAGTCGGCATGCAGTCCGATGTGACTACAGGAGCATTGACTTTCGAAGGTTGTACAAAAATGATCAAATACAGATTCCTCATTTTGTACGTGGTTTTATAATTTGCAAATACACCCTCCTCCCGGGAACACGGGGCAGTGCACTTACCACTAAGTTAATTTTAGATTGGGCAATTTACCTGGTTGCTTCATGCATTCGAATACTTTCAAGTTCGTTGACAAGTTTGTTGACAATCTCAGGGTGTTTTTCGACCAGGTTGTTGCTTTCTGCCGGATCATCCGATAAATTATACAGTTGGGGCCGAAGCGAATTACCTACCCGGCTCCTCCTTGCCTCGGGAAGTTCTTCAGGCAGCGCATCATCAATGTATTTCCATTCACCCATGCGCAAAGCCTGCATCCCGTGCATGTCGGCAGTGACGATCGACTTCCTTGGTTTTGTTTCCTTCTTGCCCATCAGGGTGTTATAGAAACTATGGCTGTCTGGCGCCACATTCTTGTCTTCCGGCAAACCATTTCCGGTAATATCGGCAATGGTTGCAAACATATCCATCACCCCGATGATGTCAGCAGATTCAGTACCTGCTTGAACTTTTCCATCCCACCAGACGATAAATGGGACGCGGGTTCCTCCTTCCCAGATGGTATGTTTGTCTCCGCGGAGGTCACCGTTGATTTTCAGACCGGCATTTACGGCCTGGATCTCCGGTGCTTCGGGCCTGTTGCCCGGTATTTCACCCCCGTTGTCACTTGTGAAAATAACGATTGAATTCTTCAACAATCCCTTATACGCCAGTGTTTCTATTATTTTCCCCACACTCCAGTCCAGGTCCTGTATAAAGTCCCCATAGGGTCCGCAATTGCTCATTCCCCGCATATAATTGGAAGGGGTAATGGGATGATGTACTGCCACCGGTGCGAAGTAAAGGAAAAACGGTGTTTCACTGCTCTGCAGCGACAGCCAGTCAAGGGTCTTTTCGGTCAGCACTTCCATGGTCTCGGTATTGAACCGCTGGGGCGCATCAAAGCCATAATACTGTGGTCCGTAAAAGGTCCGGGAATAAGGTTCGATCTTATCACTTCGTATCCCGTAGATATGGTCGTTCTCAATATACACCCCCATTTTATCACCATGGTTCTGGGGTACCCCAAAATGATAGTCGAA
>CAZOXI010000175.1:0-6859 GCA_964583445.1 uncultured Bacteroidaceae bacterium
ATTAAACAAGCTATCTTTTATCTTTTTTTGCACAAATCGCTCGATCTAGGTAAAAATAATAAAGGAGTTTCTTCCCAGATCATCTCGGAGACATTCTGGTTTGATAAAAGCGATGAGAGTGCCAGGAACAATCGCGCCGTGAATATCGTGAAGATCAAATCGCTGCTGGATAAGGTGGGTAAAATGACCATATCAAAAGATACCGGGTACTGGAAATTTGAATACGATCCGGATACCATCTATATTGATTATGCGGAATACCTGGAAATCATCAGGAAAGAAGGCAAACTGACCCGCGAAGATATCATCAGCCTGTTGAAGATCATTGACCGGGGACAGTTCCTGTTGAATACGGATGCTGACTGGCTCGATTCATATAAGTCACAGGTTTCTAATGATATTATCGATAAACTGGCAGACTACATTGAAACTTCTGAAAGTGAGCCTGATTTTATCCTGCATCTGACCAATTGCATGTTTACCTTTGACATTGCCAGTGAAGAGGCCATGATCCTGCAATGCAGCACTTTGTTCAAGCTGGGCAAGCACAGCCTGGCGAAGAAATCCTACGCCAAGTTTGTGAAAGAATATAAGACCCTTTACGACGAAGAGTATAAACGATCCTTCAACGAGATCCTGGGCAACGGCAATGAAGCCCCGGTTTGATCAATTTTCCCCGGAACAGGTTCTGAGCATTTAAGTTCAGGGAATGCATCCGGAACCTGCGAAATTTTGTTTTTTTCCGAATTTAATAACCCATTTAATTGTTTATTAATGGTTTTTTAAGTCTCAGGACGTATTTTGCTACCGTTAATTAAATATCATGAAGCACACCACGAAAGGTCCACAGTTAATTGGCATCGTATTAATTATTGCATCACAGATGATCTCCTGTCAGAGCCAGCAGGGAGATGATCAATCAGTGCTTGACCATGTTGACCCGTTTATCGGGACTGATTTTCACGGTCATACTTTCCCCGGCGCCGCCACTCCATTTGGATTGGTTCAGTTGAGTCCCGATACACGCACCCTTGGATGGGATGCATGTGCCGGGTACCATTACTCCGATTCTTCCATCCTCGGTTTCAGCCATACCCACCTGAGCGGGACAGGGATCGGTGACTACGGAGATATTTTATTCATGCCCTTTACAGGGGATACAAAGCTTGTCCCTGGAATTGCTGAAAATCCTGAAACCGGGTTCAGGTCCAGGTTTAACAGGGAGACAGAAACAGCTTCTCCCGGATACTACGCGGTTAAGCTTACCGATGATGATATTATGGTGGAACTAACTGCCACCCCACGCGTAGGTATTCACAAATATACCTTCCCGGAAAATGAACAGGCCGGAATGATCATCGACCTCGTGCATACTATTCACGGTCATAGGAATCCTGAACACCAGATCAGGATTATCAATGACCGGGAAATACAGGGGCTTAAGCATACAAGCGGATGGGCGAAAAACCATCTGGTATATTTCACTGCCAGGTTTTCGGAACCATTCACTGCAGAAGTCTACATGGGCGACCAACTGGTGAAGGATCTGAAGGATATAACCGGTCAGGACATCCGTGTTAAACTGGTTTTTGAGAATAATAATGTGGAAGAAGTAATTGCCAAAGTCGGCATCAGTCCCGTAGGTTTTGAAGGCGCCTCCAAAAACCTTGATGCAGAGGCCACTGGTTGGGATTTTGACCAATACAGGAGCGATGCAGCATCCATGTGGGAAGAACAGTTGTCGTCGATAAAGATAGAGACAAATGACCCTGCTGAAAAGGAGACATTTTACACTGCACTCTATCATTCCATGATCTACCCGGGTATCAATTCGGATGTAGATGGACAATACAGGAGTATGTCACAGGAGATCGTGTCATCCGACCATCTGAATTACACAGTGTATTCACTTTGGGATACGCACCGGGCACTCCACCCGCTGTTCACGATCATCAAGCCTGAATACAACCAGGAGTTGATCAGGGCACTGCTGCGCAAGTATGATGAAGGCGGCATTCTTCCCATGTGGGAACTGGCTTCCAACTACACAGGAACCATGATCGGTTCGCACGCCGTTTCCGTAATTGTGGATGCCTACATGAAGGGACACCGCGATTTTGATACGGAGAAAGCACTCGAGGCCATCGTCCATTCCGTGCAGTATGATACGGTAAAGGATATCAGCTACCCTTCCGAACAAGCCTGGGGGAACCTGATGCCCAAGGCGAAGCTCTATGAAGAGAAATACGGGTTTATCCCCTGTGATATGGAACCTTCCTCTGTATCCAAAGCGCTCGAATTCGCCTATAACTATTGGGCGATCGCCACCATGGCGGAGGATATGGGCAGAACGGAGATTGCCAAAGAATTCTACGAGAAATCGAAACGCTATGAGATCTATTTCGACAAGGAAGTTGAATTCATGCGCGGAAAGCGGCTCGACGGAAGCTGGGATGAGCCTTTTCATCCAAGATACTCGGCCCATTGGGAAACGCCCTATGTTGAAGGCAATGCCTGGCAATGGACATGGTATGTACCGCATGATGTGGAAGGGTACATTGATTTGTTCGGTGGGAAGGAAGCCTTTGCAATCAAGCTCGATTCCCTGTTTACCACTTCATCAGAGGTGCTTGGCGAAGAGGCATCTGCAGATATTACCGGGCTGATCGGGCAGTATGCACATGGCAATGAACCAAGTCACCATATCGCCTACCTGTTCAACGCGGTCGACAGACCCTGGCGAACACAGGAGATCGTTTCACAGATCCTGACGGAGTTCTATTCAGATCAGCCCGACGGGTTGGTGGGGAACGAGGATTGCGGACAGATGTCTGCATGGTATATCCTGAATTCCATGGGATTCTACCCGGTTTGTCCGGGCGATACAAAGTACTCCATCGGCCGACCTTCCTTTGAAAAAGTGGAGATCGAAGTACAGGGTGACAAAACATTTACGATTGAGACTGAGCAATTTGATGCAGCACACCCTTATGTCAGCGAGGTATACCTGAACGGGCAAAAGTTAACAGAACCCTTTATTGACCATGCCGATATTGAAAAAGGGGGAACATTGAAATTTGTGATGGGCAGTGAAAAGACTGTTTTCTGGAAGAATTGACCCTGCCAGGATTAGGATTTGAGAAAGGTAAAGTTGTTTTTTCATATGTGAGTAGTTTAGTTTAGTTTAGTTAAGTAGTATTTAGTTAGCAGGAGAACCGGGATTGGTTAAATGACCACCCCGGTTTTTCTTTTTAGCCATCCCTGTTTTTTGCAGCATCTCTGCAAGCAGATTCATCGCTTCTGACTTGACTTTTTTGCCCTGATGTCTTATCTTTTCAGGACACCAATCATTACTGTCATGAAAAGATATATTTACCTTTCCGCCACACCCGAGGCACTTATTGCCTCGCATCTCCCCCCTCAGGAGTTCGGCAACTACCTGGCTGTTGGCACCAAAAAAAGGATGCGTGGCCAGGCTGTGTTTTTCTCTGTTGACCCGGAGAAACTGGAAACACTGCCGGAAGATTACCTCGATGAACGTCTCGTCCCTTATGAAAATGGTGAGCCCAAGCGCTCTGTTTACCTTTCAATTTACCGTGTCATGGAGCAGGTATCCCTCAATGCCATTGAACATCTTTACCTGGTGACATCCGATGGCAAGGTGCTGGAACTTCAGCGCGGGAAATACATGCCGGGAGATCAGGATGCAGTACACCTTTACCAGCAGTTCAATCCTATAGAGACCAGGGTTGCCAGCAAGCTCAGTCCACCCGATTTTATTCAATTTCTAACCGACTCCGGTAAACCTGTGTACACTCCAAAACTGTTCATGGTCGAGCTAAAACTGAATGACCTGGCAACAGACCCTGATACACCTATACATAACCTGCCTTATCCCAACCCGGATCATCTTAAAGATTGCCTGATAAAACTGAGGGCCTCTGACCAGCGACTTACCAAGACGGTGATACGGCAGTTCAAAGGTCCGCTGGCGTACCGGACCATTAAGGATGGATTTTTTATCGGGGACCAGGATGACTACCTGTTTTATCCCTTCCCGTCAGCGGAGGACCTTGAAAGCAAACACTACAGCTGGTGGCGATCGGCGCTGGAACATTGTTTTTAGTGGTTCATTACATCCAGTCCCGCTCACGGAAAGCTGCCTGAACTTTCCTGGTAAAGGGGCCTGGTTTGCCATTGCCGATCTGAATGTCTTCCACGGCGACCACCGGGGTAATGTCACGCGAGGTGCTGGCAATAAACATCTCATCAAGCTCATTTAGTCCTGCAGCAGGGATGTCTTCGATATAGATCTCGCTGAACAACGACAGGACCTGTTTACGCATGACGCCATACAGGATATTGTCGGCAGGAGTAGAGACGCGTCCCTGCTTGACTACGAACACATTGGCATGGGATGCTTCGGAAAGCTTTTCGGTATGGAACAATACATCTATCGCTCCAAATTCCCTGAATTTCTTGCGCAGGCGCATGGTGTTGAAGTAATTGAGTGTCTTGATCTCGGGATTCGGACGAACAAATTCATACTTGACCAGGGCTACTCCTTCCTCATAGGTTGAAGCAGGGGGACGTTTCCAGGGGACATTCAATATGATGAAATTGGGAGGTCCCGTTACCGACTCGAGGGTATCGGAATAGCCGCCGGATACAATTACCTTGAAAGCGCCGTTTTCCAATCCGTTTTGCTCCTGGAGCTCGAGGATAACGGTTGTGAACTGCTCCCGTGTGATGTCACATTCAATCTCTGCCAGTTGCATGGAATTGAACACCCGGTCGGTGTAATCCTCCAGCCAGGGAATCGCTCCGTTTCGTGACCGGAAAAAATCAAAGATCCCGTATCCCCGCTGGATCAGCAGGTCTGAGACATGCAGATTGATTTTGCTGTATGGCATTAATTCGCCGTTGATGTAGCATAATGGGTGTTGAGTCATTTTTGTAATTGAATGATGATGTAGATATTATGACCGCATATGTTGCTACATAAAGATAGTGTTTTTAAAAATTGCAACTACATGTATGGTGGTTAGTGATAAGTGTGATGATTATCACTTAGCTATTGGAATTCTAAGCATATTATTGTAGTATATTTATCTACCGCAACTCCCAACGATATGAAATTTACGAATAATTCATTCTTTTTTATTGGCCTTCTTTTATGGTCGATCAGTTTACAGGGCCAATCTTCTCAGCGTACATCAGCACACATCGTTCCTTCAGATTCCGTTTACCTGCAGGCCGTTGAAATCCTGGGATTCCGTCCGATCAGCGAAAGTAAAGAACGTTCCAGGCTTACTTCCATGGAGCTCATGTCGCATGATGCAGGCGCCGTTCTGAATCGCATACCGGCAGTAAATGGGATTCGAAAAGGAGGAGGATATGGTTTTGATCCGGTCTTGCGTGGATTTAAATATGACCAGCTGGGTGTGCTTATTGATGGCATACAAACCACAACGGTGGCCTGTCCGAACCGCATGGACCCGCCTACCAGCCAGGTGTCAATCAATGCCCTTTCAAGCATAGAGATTCATAAAGGTCCTTATTCGCTTCGTTATGGAAATCATATCGGTGGGGTCATAAATTTTCAAACTGCCCAGCCCGTCCATCATGCTGAAAATACAGTCTTTTCAAGAATTTCGGCCGGGTATGAATCCAATGGTTCCATCTGGCGAACCGAGGCACTGGCGGGGATGACTTCAGAAAAATACGACTACCAGCTGACAGGTTCCTGGCACAGGGGGTCTGATTACCGGGATGGAAACGGCAACCTGGTCCCGGCTTCTTTCACACGGGCAAATCTTGGTATGCAGGCAGGGTTCAGACCAGGCAACAACCAGGAAGTTAGTCTCAGGGTTATTCGAAATTTTGCAAGAAATGCAGACTACGCAGCCCTGCCCATGGATTTGAGAAAAGACGATACCTGGCTGTTCCACCTCAGGCATGATGCAGACCTGGTTCCGGGCAACAAGCTTAAAATCAGCACATCGGGCTATGCCTCCCTGGTCGACCACCTAATGGATAATTATGATAAGCAGCCAGAATCCAGGATGGTGAATGCTGAGACTCCTGTCAAGACAAGAAATTTTGGTGCACGTACTGAGTTACGCAGTGATGCGGGCATGCACAGGTTTTTAACCGGTGTGGATTTCAATTTCGAGCATGCGGATGGGTACCGTGTGCGGGAATTCCTGGTGGGTCCCAATGCAGGCAATACCCTGACCGATAATGTATGGCAAAGTGGCAGAATTCTCAAAACCGGCGCGTTTTTCGTATTCAGCAGCAGGTGGAACGACCTGAAGTACAATGTATCAGGCCGGCTCAACCTGAATACGGCGGATGCAATGACACCAGATGCCGAATTTTCTTCATTGTATGAAACTACACGATCATTACAGGTAAATCCAGGGATCACAGGCGGTTTAGAATATAATGCCGAATATTTTTCATATGCATTCTGGGCAGGCAGGGTTCAGCGAAGTGGAAATCTTTCCGAGCGGTTCATGAACTCTTTCCCTGTAGGCCTCGATCCATATGAACTGCTTGGGAATCCGCAGCTGAGACCCGAGGTGAACAACCAGGCGGATCTGATCTTAACATTCGACAGTAAGAAGGGGACCCGTATCGAGTTGGATATTTTTTATGCTTACCTGCAGGACTTTATTTCATCATCGATCCTTGCGGACCTGGAACCGAAAATGCCATCTGCCCCGGGTGTACGCCAATACGACAATATAGATGCAGCTGCTATCACCGGGGCAGAAATGAGTATACTGCAACAACTACCGTTTCAACTCGAGGGCAGGGTGGATGTTGCAGCCCAGCTGGGTAGTAATCTTGTCAT
>CAZOXI010000176.1:0-6808 GCA_964583445.1 uncultured Bacteroidaceae bacterium
TTATAGGATGCATACGAATCCACCGCTTCAGTGTCATCTTTATCAAGATCTTCCCCGGTCTCTTCCGCAATTGCTTTTGCCTGTTCGGGGGTGAACGCAATGGCAAAACCGGTTTTCTGACCCTCAGTGTCGGAGAGGGTGACCATCAGGTTGTTATCCGTGTCGAAGATCATCAGGGAATAATCATCCTGCTCAGGAGTTTTGAAATGCATGCCATAATCGAATGATTTGGAATCCACATAGGTGGTGTACACGGTACTTTCTTCCGTTTTCCCGTCCTCAAACTCCGATACAGTCATTTCTATATACCCGTCGAATTCATAAAGGGGTTTCACATTGGCAGTACCTGTGGACATACCCATCGCATTCAGGTAAGCATTCCTGGCAGCCCTTGAACTTGCCGATGAAGCAGATCCTTCACCGCCTGAAGCTGAAGAAGTATTTACTGAGGAATCAGTGGAGTCTGACGTTTCATCAGATTTCCCAAAAAGCTTATTAAATGTTTTGTTTACTTGTTTTTCAACGGCTTTGTCAGCTTCATCTTCAATGCGCTCTTCGGTTTTGTCTTCGGCTTTATTGGCAGCTTTATTGATCAGCCGGGTGACTACCTGTGAATAAGAGGTGGAGCTGAGTGCAGCAATACATAATGTGAGCGAAAGAGTGACAATTTTTTTCATTTTTCTAAAATTTATGTTCAGATCATTGCTTGGCAAACGTTCAATTAATTGGTAATCTTCATGATCAATTTTAGCCCTTTGCTGTTGTAAACATATTGTTGTTAAATAAAAAAAGGAAAAACAGATCACGCTGACAGGGCGCAGCAACAACAAATTTAAGGAATAAATATTTAAGAAATGAAATTTGAAGCACTACAAAAAGGGACGTTGGTCAAAAGATATAAGCGCTTCTTAACCGATATAGAACTGGAAGATGGCACAATGATCCTGGCCCATTGCGCCAACTCAGGATCCATGAAAAGTTGCCTGGAAGAAGGTGCTGAAGTGTATTGCAGCCCGGTGACCGATCCGAAACGCAAGACGCGGTTCACCTGTGAGATGATCCGTATCGGAGCAGGCTGGGTGGGGATCAATACCGGCATCCCTAACCAGCTGGCTTTTGACTGGCTCAGGGAGGGTGTGATTGAAGGTTTTGAGCAGTACGATATCGTCCGGAGGGAGGTGAAATGGGAAGACAGCCGTTTTGATATTTACCTTGAAAACGGGCAAGAGAAGTGCTTTGTTGAAGTGAAAAATGTGACACTGAAGGTGGGGAATATGGCCATGTTCCCTGATGCTGTTACAACTCGGGGGCGGAAACATCTTGAGACCCTGATCAGGGTGAAGGAGCAGGGCATGCGGGCAGTGATGTTGTATTTTGTACAGCGAATGGATGTGGACACCTTTGCACCTGCTGCAGAGATTGATCCCGGGTATGCAGCAGCACTTGGTAAAGCAAAGGATGCCGGGGTCGAAGTGCTGGTGGTGCAGGCAAAAGTAACACCGGAAGAGATCACTTTTGCAAGGATGCTTCCGGTGCTTTGAGGGATGGGTTGTTTGGCGGCTTGATCGCCGGTTTAATCTGTCAGGATCGAGTGTTTTGTTTTTTCGCGGACGAGGCTTTTATTGAATTGCGTATATCCCTTCTCATCCCTGAACTGGTAGGCCTGGTGCATAAATGCCTGCAACCTGAGTTCAATAGATGCATCCTCCTGGCCGTCGTATGCGATGCCAACCATCGGGATGTTGCCATGATCTGCCCTGAAACTGTCAGAAAGCGACATGACCAGTGTTCCCGGCATGCAGGTAAAGGGCTCAATGTTGGCAATCCCTGAAATACCCCTTTTTGCAAGGGCTACAGAGGTTCCCAGGTTAGGAGCAGGGTCGCCGTCGTAGTGCCTGTGCACATAGGGACCGCAGGATTCAAGCATCTCCATCACGGAGACTTCCAGGTGATGGTCGAACATCTCCTGCACCGGTTTGATGATCTTTTTGGCCGACATGTTCTGTGTCATCTCCTGTATCTTGGATTTCAGGATACCGCCATAGTCGCCTTTCCATTTGCTGTCACGTGTATACCGAATAGTGGAATAGACGAGCCATTCCGAAAGTCCTGCGATCCATGTCTCTGCTCCGAATTTCTCCAGGCGGTCGATCAGGTGCGCGCTGCAGAACGGATTGTCCCGCATGAATATTTCTCCCAGCACAGCTACCACGGGTTTGCGTTTTCCGTTGGAGAGCGGGATTTCCCTGAATGATTTTCCGATACTTTCCAGTGTTTCGGGAATGTCTTTTGCCCCGTTTTCGGCACATTGCACCAGCCGATCAAGTCCATGCCTGTATACCTGTTCTGTATTCCCGGGGATCAGTTCATAGGGCTTATGTTCCTGTTTGAATTTCCTGAGGATATCAAAGGCAACAAAGCTTTTCCAGATGTTGATGCGCAGCCTGGTACCGTGGCCGCCCGAGATGTCTTCATAGCTGTTGTCATTGCTGGGTGAGATGATCTCTGCCTTGTCAAACCCCAGCTTGTTGAATAAAATACGCTGGAACTTGTTGTATTGTCCGAAACGGCAGGGCCCGTTGTGGTCGGGCATGAAAAAGCTCACCTTCGTGGGATCGATCCCCGGCTCCATTAGTTTTTTCAGGAAACTTCCGGTGGTACAGATCATCGGGAAGCATTCCCTTGCAGAAGTGTATTTACGTGCCAGTTCCAGGTCTTCCCCGGTTTGCATCGGCAGGGACTCAGAGTGGATGCCGAATCCCCGGCAGGCTCCTGCCACCAGGTAAGATGCATCACTCATATATGGGAAGAAAAGTATCCTTCCCTCCATGGGGGAATTGGGAGATTCTCCCGGTCGATTGATGATTTTCGGTGCATCGGAATTTTCTTCAGTTGATCCCCTGAGACTATCGAGGAATGCTTCGTAGCGCGTGATCATCCCCGCATCGGCGCTGTGTTCATCGATTTCGATCTCCATATATGGTTTTCCTGCCATCTCCTCGTGGAAAAAATGGGAGAGGAAGGAGTCGGGGCCACAACGGAAATTTCCCATATACACCGCGTGCAGCCTGGGATGTTCCGAGATGACCCGGGCAGCGGCAAGGATCTTTTGACCGTTTGGCCAGTACATGTTTCCGTATTGTTTTGTAATATGCTGGTCAGCCAGGGGAAGGTAGTCCATGGGGATGGGTACCACATCAAGGTTGATTAGCTTCTCCACCATACTGAGATTAAGTGCCGGGTCAGCAGTATTGTAGGGACGTCCCACGATGGCAACACATTCTTTGTCCCCCGGAAGGTGATTCATTACCTCGCGTCCCCTGGCAGCCACCTTCTGTTCAAATTCCACCTGCTTCATATCTGCTTTGTGCATCGCTGCTGTAATGCGTCGCTTTGAGATACCAAACTTTTTACCCAGGCTTTTGAAGAGTTCATTGGCCGTTACAGATCCGAAATATTTAAAATTCAGTGCAGGAATAAGCAGTTTCTCCCTTCTCTTTTTATCAATGGAAGCCTTCACCATGAATGGGAAGGTCTGCACCCAGGGACAGTTGCAATTGGTGGTAGGATTGTCCTTTTCTCCCTTGTTGTTGATAATGAAAGGCGTGAACACGTAATCTACCTGATCATCATCCAGCAATTCGTAGATATGACCATGCATTACTTCCACCGGGAAGCAGGTTTCTGCGACGATCAGGTTCAGTGCCTTTTTAACAGTCTGGTTGTTGGTCGTTTCACTCACGACGATCCTGAATCCAAGGTCTTCAAAGAACGTACGCCAGAACGGGAACTGCTGGTAGTAAACCATGAGTCCGCGGGGAATGCCTATGGTGACTTTTCCTTCTTCCGGGGGCTGTTCCTCAAAACCATCCCGCAACATTTCGAGCTTCTCTTCGAAATAATTGGGAATACCCACACCTTTTCCCTTCCGTTCATCCAGTTCATACTTTTCGCACCGTCCTCCATAGAACAGGGGCTTGCTCTCACCTTCGATCCTAACGCGCCTGATCTCGCACTGGTTGGAGCAGGCTTTGCAGGTGAATTTGTCGACGGTGTAGGGGATCTTGCTGATATCAAATCCCTTGAACCGGGTCTTCAGCTTGTTTTCCTTCACATGATCGCGCGCCAGCATGGCCGCCCCAATAGCACCGGTTACGTCGAAGTGCGGCGGTATATGTATCTTTTTCCCCGTTACCTGTTCAAACGCGGCTACGACCGACCGGTTGTTGGTAACGCCTCCCTGGAAAAGGATGTGCTTACCGATCCTTTTTTTCCTTACTACCTTCTGAATATAATTATGTACAATGGAATACGCCAGTCCACCCACCAGGTTGTCCGTTTCGACGCCGCGTTGCTGAAAGGAGTTCAGGTCAGACTCCATAAAAACAGTGCAGCGATCGCCCAGTCCGGCCGGCTGTTTGGCTCCCAATGCCAGTTTTCCAAATTCTTCTACAATCTTGATGTCCAGTTTTTCAGCTTGCTCTTCGAGGAAGGAGCCGGTTCCTGCTGCGCAGACCTTGTTCATTTCAAAATCCACTACAACACCATTGTCGATGCTGATGTATTTCGAGTCCTGTCCGCCGATCTCAAAAATCGTATCCACCTCCGGGTCAAATGCGATCGCAGCAGTTGCCTGGGCGGTGATCTCGTTGCGGATCAGGTCGGCACCAATAAAATCGCCTGTAAGGTACCTGCCTGAACCCGTGGTTCCGGCAGCCTTCACAACCACCCGGTGGCCGATCTCTTTCTGGATCTCGCTCATTCCGCGCCTGATGGCTTCCAGAGGCTTACTGGCTGTGGGAAGGTAACGGCGGGCGATCACCCTGTTCTTATCATCGATCAATACAACGTTGGTGCTCAGGGAGCCGATGTCCAGTCCGAGGTATACTTCATAGTCATTCACCCCTTCAGGTATCGGGTAAACCTCCTTGTTAATTTTTGAATCGGGTTGATGCAGTGGTTTAAAAGTTTTCCCCCTGGATTTTTCACCGTCAATATATTCATTGAGTTGATCGAGCCCGCGGAAGGATTCAAATTGATCACCAGGTCTGTTCAGCATGTAATACAGCGCACCAATGGCACCCATAGAGGCGTGGTGATCAGGAATGATCAGGTCGCCCTCCTCCACCTTCAGCAGTTCCCTGAATGCGCGAATCATGCCCTTGTTGGCTGCAACGCCTCCCTGGAATACAGCCGGGTATTCGATGGTTTTTCCCCGTCCGAGCGTGGAGATGAAATTCCGTGCCACGGCAAAACAGAGTCCGGCAACGATGTCGTGGACCGGGGTGGCGATCTGCTGCAGGTGGATCATATCGCTTTTGGCAAATACCGAACAGCGGCCTGCGATCCTGGGGGGATTTTCAGATTTGAGTGCCAGCTCACCGAATTCATCTTCTATGGTAACACCCACTCTTTTCGCCTGCTGGTCGAGGAATGAACCGGTTCCTGCTGCACAAAGGGTATTCATGGTGAAATCAGAAAGCCTGGAAGTCCCCCCATCAGCATCTTCCATAAAAATCAGCTTGGAATCTTCACCTCCCATTTCTATGATCGTCCTTACCTGCGGATACAAGCTGGCCACAGAGGTAGATTGTGCAATGACCTCGTTGGTGTATTTTCCACCCATCAGTTCAGCAGCCAGCTTACCCCCGGTACCTGTAAATCCCAGGTTTCCGAATTTGTCAGGGCCATAACATTCCAGCAATTCCTCCATGATCGTTCTGAATTTCATGAAAGGTTTGCCCTGACAATGGTCGTAGCGCTCTTCAATAATGTTTTTCTGTGCATCCATTACCACCGTGTTAATGGATATGGAACCAATATCGAAGCCGAAATGGAGTAGAGTGTTTGGTGAGGTCATGACTTTTTCTGATTACAGTATTATTATGTATTCAAAATCAGTTGGTGCACCATTCAACCTATGGTGCAAGTATAAGAGATTGGGCACAAAAAGTGCCGTTATTGCGATATTTCGATAAGATACAAGATATGAAAAAATATATAGAAGCAGCATAGAAAATGAATTGATAAGTTTACAATTCTTATTAAGACCAATAAAAAATAGACGGCGATCTCTGGCGTCCTGGCTCTTAAGAAAGCGCATATCAGTCCGCGGTCCTGCTATATGAACATGTTGCCGAACCCCTAATGCGAAATTTGTTGCCGAGAATCCGGAGCTTCATCACATAAAGTGAATGTTCACATTATTCACTTAAAACCAACACACAATGATGAAAAAAATTACAAAATTCTGGATGCTTATGTTCCTGGCGGCTCATTTTGTGGCCCAGGCACAGGATGGACTGTATATCTCCGAGATTGCTGATCCCGGGGATGAGTATACAGGTCGTTTTATCGAGCTTTTTAATGCCGGCAGTGAGACGGTCGATTTCGGTACTACGGTGATGTACCTGACCCGGCAGAGCAATGGCGGAACCACCTGGGGAACTGTTCAGCTTACAGGTACAGTTGCCCCGGGGCGCACCTATGTGATCGGCGGCAGTGCCTTCGAGTCACATTACGGGTTTGCGCCCGACCTTGTGACAGGGATCCTTACCGGGAACGGGGATGATCCTTATTCGCTATACATTGGAGGGAACCATGAGACAGGCAGTTTGCACGATATCTATGGTGAGACCAACACCGATGGTACCGGGGAGGCGTGGGAATACACCGATTCACGGGCAGTCAGGGATGCATTTGTAGATAGTCCCGGAACGCTATGGTTTTCTTCGGAATGGACCATTACTACTGCCGGCATCGCCGATTGTGATCCCGGCACACACAACGGTTCGCCCGGGGGCGGTCC
>CAZOXI010000177.1:0-6730 GCA_964583445.1 uncultured Bacteroidaceae bacterium
CCGTATTGAATGCTCTCAATCTTATCGCTAAATTTGAGGGGACTGATTAGTTACAGATTTTAAATGGGTTATAACCGTGTCCACACTGTTGTATAAAAAGAAGTTAAGCAGGGCCTTCCATGAGCACCTGTATGCTAAAATTCGGAGTCGGCGGTGCCGCTGCAATCCATATCCACCGATACCTCGGCCATGGTCCGGGTACCCTACAGGACGCACCTCGGTGGAAATAAATTGAAATTCCTGGAACAAGAGCCATATTGAAACTGTTAGTATGTCGGCGGTCCCCGGTTCAGAAAATGAACTTGCAGGTTAGCCCGGAAACCTCCGACACACCGTAAAGCCCCGATGCACCGGAAACAAGCAGGGATGACAGGCTGGGACCGGCTCAAAAAACAGGAAATGCACTCGCCGGACGCTATATTGCGCCCGTCGGACGGCAGCCTGAAATCTGAAAAATGATTCGTATCTTAGACAAACTGCAACAGCATGGAAAAACTGGTCACCTCCAACCTGAAACTGGGCATCATCGCCGGCGGACAGCTGGGAAAGATGCTGATCCAGGAAGCCAGCAAATGGGACATCATCACGTATGTCCTGGACAAGGACGAGGAGTGTCCCGCAGCCCGCATTGCCTCCCATTACGTCCGCGGCGACAACCTCGATTTCTACGATGTCTATCAGTTCGGCAGACACCTCGACGTAGTCACCTACGAGATCGAGAACATCAACGTGGAAGCACTGCATAAGCTGAAGTCCGAAGGCGTGCGCGTACTTCCCGATCCCGGACTGCTGGAGTTGATCCAGGACAAGGGGTTACAGAAGGGGTTCTACAAGGAGCACCGGATCCCCACGGCACCATTTTCACTGTATGCCGACAGGGAAAGTATCCTGAACGCTTTGAAGGAGCGCCGGTTGAAACTTCCTTTCGTTCAGAAGCTCAGGCAAGGGGGGTACGACGGAAGGGGCGTATCGGTGATCACCGGTGAAAAGGACCTGGAACGCCTCATGGAGGGACCTTCGGTGATCGAGGAGAAGGTGGAAATCGACAAGGAGATTGCCGTGATCGTGGCCCGGAACAGCAACGGTGACATCCGGTGTTTCCCGGCCGTGGAGATGACCTTTGACCCGGTGGCCAACCTGGTGGACATGCTGATCTGTCCGGCCGGCATCCCGGAAAATATCGCTGAAGAAGCAAAACAGGTCACACGGGCCATCGTGGAAAGCATGAAGTATACCGGGCTGCTGGCGGTGGAGTTCTTCGTCGACCGCAACGGAACGCTCCTGGTCAACGAAGTGGCCCCGCGTCCGCACAACAGCGGTCACCATACCATCGAAAGCGTGATCACCTCCCAGTACGAGCAACACCTGAGGGCGATCCTCAACCTGCCCATGGGCAGCACCCACCTGAAGATGCCGGCAGTGATGATCAACCTGCTCGGTGAACCCGGCCAGATCGGAGCGGTCAGGTACGAAGGACTCACCAGGAGCATGGCCATTGAAGGCGTGAAGATCCACGTCTACGGCAAAAAAGAGACCTGGCCCATGCGCAAGATGGGACATGCCACGGTCATGGCCCAAACCCTCGAAGAGGCTATCGCCAACGCGAAGAAAGTACGACAAACCATAAAAGTCAATGCATGGAACGGAAACAGGTAAGCATCGTCATGGGGTCCGACAGCGACCTCCCCGTTATGAAACAGGCCGCTGAAATGCTCGATCAGCTGGGTGTGGGTTACGAGATCGACATCGTTTCGGCCCACCGTACCCCGGAAAAGCTTTTCAAATTCGCATCGGAAGCGCACATCCGCGGCATCGACGTAATTATCGCCGGTGCAGGAGGTGCTGCGCATCTTCCCGGTATGGTGGCGGCCATTTCGCCCCTCCCGGTGATCGGCGTCCCCATCAAATCGTCCAACTCCATCGACGGCTGGGACTCCGTCCTGTCGATCCTTCAGATGCCAGGCGGTGTACCCGTCGCAACTGTCGCTCTCAACGGAGCGAAAAATGCCGGCATCCTCGCCGCCCAGGTAATCTCCTCAGCCGATCCCGCCCTCCGGGAACGGATCATTGAATACAAGCAAGGGTTGAAGTCGGCGGTGATAAGGAAAGCGGAAGGAATCAAGGGGCACTAGCCTGGGGGAACCCTTCACGTTGCCAGGTGAGTTCATTTGGCATAATGTAAAGCTGTTTGGCTTTTCTTTACATACGTAATTCATCGTGATAAGATTTCAGAGAAAACCTGACATAAGTAGAATCCATTACCAACCATCTCTCCACAGTTCTGGGGGCGAAACACGATGTTCCCGGAATCTTCGTCCCAACCGGCACCAATCAAACATGTTGCTGAAGGACCTGAAATATTTGTATATTCAAATCTTATTTAAAATAGATTTCTCCTGAATGACGAAGCGCTTTTTCAATAGGAAATACCCGCAGAATTACATAATAAGAAACCCTATTCCCGGGGCGCTCATATTGTTTCTTTTTTCGTCTGTTTTTACATTGTTGTACCATCCGTTGAACGTGCACCGCAGTTTCTATTTTGGATTTGAAGCAACTGTTCTGCTGTACACGATCCCTTGTTCCCTTATTGCCGCACTGTCGATCATTCAGCTGAAGAAAATACCCTATTTCAGGAACAGTGGGAAATGGAATGTTTTCAAAGAGATTCTTTTCATCTACCTTGTGCTGCAACTGGTAGGCGTAACGATCTTTTTGTTGGGATTCCTGATTGAGGGACCTGCTGAGACGAGTCGCTGGAACCTGGCTACCTTCATCAATTCATCGAAGGCTGCCTTCCTGATCTACCTGCTTCCTTTCGCTTTCTTTTCCCTGATCAATGCAAAGTTTATCTTTCTCGACTTCCGTTCCATCGTGAACACGTTCCAGGAAGAGGGAAAGCAGGAATTAATGGTGCATATACATTCATCTCTTAAGAAAGAATCCCTGGATTTTAAAGCCAATGAGCTGATCTACATAATGGCCGACGGGAATTATGTAATGTTTCTCCTTTCCCGGGAGAACGGCCTGAAAAAGGTATTTATACGGAATTCTATTTCCTCCATTGAACGACAACTGGAAAAGATTCCAATGTTCTATCGTTGCCATAGGGGGTTCATCATCAATCTTTTCAAAGTCAAAGAAAAGCATGGCAATGCCTCAGGCTATATGCTGAAAATGCATCAAACAGAGGAAAATGTTCCTGTCTCCAGGAACAAGATCGATGAATTTGACCGCCTGTTTAATAAATATCATTCCTGAGTATCACACGCTCGTTTTCTCTTTTTCGCTTTGTTACTTATCACGAATTTTTGCTGCCTGTCACAGGAATCACAACCAGCCTTATTATTCATCACAAATCCTTGCTGTATTTCACAGTTTCTTGACTGGCATCATTCTCTTTTATTCTTTTGAATCGTTGATTATAAACGATTTAAAACACGCGATCATGATAGTATTTGACAACCGGTTCCCGATCCGCCAGGAGATTTTGGTCCTCTGCCTGACCATGTTCTGTACACTTATCAACGCCCAGGGTGATTATTCGATCCGGGGAAAGATCATTGATGATTCCGGACAGCCGGTGACATATGCCAATATTGTTTTGAGAGACGCAAAGGACGCTACCCTGGTTGGAGGAACGATCTCCACAAAAACGGGTGACTTCAGCTTCAAGCCTCAGGTACCGGGCAGGTATCTGCTGAACATCAGTTTTATTGGGTATGCGTCCGTTGATACCATCATAGGGCCCGTTGACAAAGTGACAGATATAGGGAACATCATTTTACGCAAGGAACATAACCTGCTCAACGAAGTAGTGATAAGGAAGCAGCGCAAGCGGGCAAAACAGCTGGTAGACCTGACCACCTATTACGTGAACAGTAATATGAGTTCTGTTTCAGAGACAGGTGTTGACCTGGTAGGCCAGGTACCCGGCGTACAGGTTGACCTGATGAACACAATTTCGCTCAACGGCTCACAACAGATTAAAATCCTGGTTAACGGCGTGGAAAGGGATGCAGCATACCTGGGTCAACTCGATGCCGGCCGCATCAACCGTATTGACATACGATCCACCGGCGGGCTGCAATACGATGCAAGTATATCGGGTGTTATCAATATAATACTGAAAGAAGAAAAACATGAGGGTATCAGCGGACATGTGTATGCCAATATTCCTACACAAGGAGATGAAATTTTCTCCTTTCCTTCCGCAAGCATAACCTACAGTAAAAAAAATACAACCTTTTATACATCCTATAACGGAAGTTTCAGCAACTTCAGAATTGAAGGGTTCAATCATAAAACACTATATCCCGAAATGCATTCGCGCGAGATTATACGGACCGACAGCCTGCGGCAGGAGAACTGGTCGCATAAGCTGCATTTCGGCGTAGATCAGTTCAGCAGTGAAAAAACCCAGTTCAGCCTGTACGGATTTATAAGTGGGTTTTCCAACGAACAGGATGGAAGATTCGAAATAGAAGACAGACTGACAAATTCAAAAGTAAATACAACCTCCATTATGAAGGATGACCTGGATAAAAACAATTCTCTTTACGGTTCTATCTATCTGAGGCGCCGGTTCAATCCAAACAGCATGCTTATCCTGGAAGGAAATACTTATTTACTTCGATCTAAAACGGGTCTTATCCTGACAAGCCCGGGTAGTAATTTCCACCAGGCAAACCAGTCTGAACCCGGCAAAAATAAATTAAATCTGAGGGCACGTTTCAGTTCAAGTTTCGGTAACAGTGTATCGGTCAAATCAGGTATCGAACAGCAATGGCATTTCCTGCAGGACAACCTGCTTCCCTCTTTCAAATATTCCAAAAGCGTTTTTGCAGGGTACCTGGAAGGAGCGTTCAGGAAGAAATCATTCATTTTGCAGGGAGGGATCAGGACAGAGCACAGCAGCGTAATCTATTGCGACATGCCGGATGAGAAACGGTTTTTCCTGTTGCCACAATTAGACCTGAAATACAATTTCAACAGGAAGCATAGTCTGAAAATCAACCTGGGGAAACGCATCAACCGTCCGCAAATCCATCAACTGAACCCAATTCTGTATACCATAGACCGGTATACAGTGCAAAAGGGAAATCCAGGATTGGCTCCTGAGATTATTCGGAACCTGTCCGCTACACACAGTATTTCATTCCAGGAGAACTTTCTTTCGACGAAAATATTCTACAGGCAAGAGAGCAGCATCATCGAGGACCTGATCATGCTGACTGATTCTGGCTCATTGCGTATGGAAAAACAAAATATGGGTGACCTGCATTATGCAGGCGTGCAAGTAGTGGGAAGCATCAACCTGCAGGATAATATCAGTATTAATTCCAATATCGAATGCTATCATGTGCAAACCCGGGTGAATGTACTTTCCCGGCAGCATGGAATCTCAGACTACAGTGGACTGGAGGTACGGGGAGATCTGTCAGCTGTCTGGGCTATAAAAGATGACTTGTCCTTGTCGGCATCACTACAGTTCCAGAGTCCTGCCATTGGTATTCAGCGTCAATACCGGGAAGGAACGCTCTACTTCATTTCCCTGGATAAAGTCTTTTTCAAACGTTTTAAAGTGGCAATTACCAGTGCCATACCATTCAAGCGCTCTTTTACTTACCAGGGGTATGACATTACAGCTGATGACTTTACGTTAACTTCAGAAGACAACATTAAAATGTCAATGGTGCCAGTCTGGTTAAAGCTAAAATATTCTTTCGCTTCGGGCGGCAAAGTCAGACACCTTCAGCGTGATAAGGTTTTCGAAGAGAAAAGAGTGAAAAAGGGATTCTGATTATTTGGAATGAATCAATTCAGAAAACCGGATGAACCGGCATGTGATTTGATTAAAAGAAAATCCTCAAAAATACATTATTATAAATGCAGTAATAAAGGATGAGAAGCAAGAAAAAAATGAACAATATAACTCAAAAACCAGAAATTATGTACCAAAAGTCAATGATTAAAAGGAATATGAAAAAGGGGATGTTTGTTATCGGATTAACATGCTCGGTCATGTTTACAAGCTGCGATACAATGTTTGAGGAGATGAATCCTGCAGTGGAATCTGAATGGGAATGGGAAAACGTCTCCGCCGAAAGTCAGGGCATCGCGTCTGAAGACCTTGAACAAATGGTTGACCACATTGAGGATAACAATTTGTCGATCCACAGTATTATCATCTATAAAAACGGAACGATTCCCTATGAGGAATACTTCGACCCATTTGATGAGATAAGTTTGCATAATCTGAAATCCACCAGCAAGGGGGTGATCTCTGCTTTAACAGGCATTGCGCTGGAAGAAGGTCATATAAAAAGCCTGGACGAAAGTATTTTTAACTACCTGTCGGGATACGATGTGGACACCACCGGGAAATCGGACATTACAATACGTCATTTGCTCACAATGACTTCCGGATTGGAATGGCAGGAAAACAATCTCAACAGCATGTATACATTCTTTGTCAACAAACGTATTGTTAAAAGAGTGCTCGACCAGCCGCTCGTGGCAGACCCCGGAACTACATTCAATTACAATACCGGATTGACACATCTGCTGTCAGCAATCATTACAGAAGCATCTGGAATGAGCACGCTGGAATTCGCTGAGAAATTTCTTTTTGAACCCCTCGACATAGAACAAATCCAATGGGATACGGATAGAGAGGGGTATTATATCGGGGGATCGGAATTATTTCTGACGCCACGCGCAATGACTA
>CAZOXI010000178.1:0-6721 GCA_964583445.1 uncultured Bacteroidaceae bacterium
TTGAAAAATTCATTCACAAAAAATTCGTCGGTCAGAAACGATTTTCCATCGAAGGAGCCGAGATCCTCATTCCTGCGCTTAACAAACTGATCGAAAGGGGTGCCGAAAAAGGTGTAAAAGAATATACTATTGCCATGGCACACCGGGGCAGATTAAATGTGCTGGCCAATGTACTGCAAAAACCTGCAAAAAATATTTTTAAAGAGTTTGAAGGAGAGGAATACGAAGATACCATTGCCCTGGGAGATGTTAAATATCACCTTGGATACGGGAATAGAATTACAACTCAAAATGGAAAAGAAGTAAAGCTGAGCCTTACCCCCAATCCCTCACACCTGGAAGCTTCAACCCCGGTTATCCACGGGATCGCCAGAGCGATGATCGATCAAAAATATGGATCGGACAACAACCAACTCATCCCGATCGCTATCCACGGCGATGCTGCCATTGCCGGACAGGGGGTCGTATACGAGGTAGTGCAGATGTCGGAATTGAATGGCTACAAAACTGGTGGAACCATTCATATTGTAATCAATAACCAGGTGGGATTCACCACCAGTTACCTCGACGGTCGCTCCAGTACATACTGCACAGATGTCGGGAAAGTAACCAAAGCACCGATCTTTCATGTAAATGGTGATGATGCGGAAGCACTGGTGCATGTAGTCAGGATGGCCGTCGATTACCGACAGACATTTCATACCGATGTTTTCATCGATATCCTGGCCTACAGGAAATATGGCCATAATGAGGGAGATGAGCCCCGTTTCACACAACCGATCCTGTACAAAGCCATTGCTAAACACCCCAATCCGCGCGACATTTATAAAAAGCAGCTTGCTGAAGAAAACGTGCTATCCGCCGATGAGGCAAAAAAAGCAGAAGATGCGCTTGACTATGAACTGGAAAAATGCCTGGAAGATGCACGGAAATTGAAAAAAGTGAATATTCCTCAGTTTTTGAAAGAGGAATGGACTGATTTCAATTACGCAAAGGATACTGATTTTACATCAACAATTGAAACAGGGGTTGATGGCGAACTGCTGACCATGGTGGCCAATCAGGTGAATACATTGCCGGATGAGTATTCTTTCATCGCAAAGACAAAGAAATTATTTGAAGAGCGTCGTAAAATGATCAGGGAGGACCGGCTCGATTGGGCCCTTGGAGAGCAACTCGCATATGCCACATTATTACTCGACGGTCACCCGGTACGGATCAGCGGACAGGACAGCATGCGGGGAACGTTCAGCCACAGGCATGCCGGCCTGGTGATAGAGAATTCAGATGAAAATTATATTCCACTGCACCATGTATCGGATGAGCAGGCACCATTAGACATATTTAACTCTCCGCTGAATGAGTATGGAGTTCTGGGGTTCGAGTATGGGTATGCCATGGCTACACCCAATACCCTTACCATTTGGGAAGCACAGTTTGGTGACTTTTTCAATGTTGCCCAGGTGATCGTCGACCAATACATCAGCAGTGCAGAAGAAAAATGGGGCGTGATGAACGGATTGGTACTCTTCCTTCCCCATGGTTTTGAAGGACAGGGACCTGAACATTCCAGCGCCAGGATCGAACGGTTTCTGAACCAGGCCGCCAATAATAATATGCACCTGACCAATATCACTACGCCGGCCAACCTTTTTCATCTCCTTCGAAGGCATTTAAAGAAACAATCAAGGGTACCCCTCGTTATTTTCACGCCAAAAAGTCTGCTTCGACATCCAAAGTGTGTTTCAAAAATGGAAGACTTCCAGAAAGGCGGATTTCTTCCACTGATTGATGACCCGGATACCGAGCGGAAAGAGGTTCGGCGTGTTGTATTCTGTAGCGGGAAAATATACTACGACCTGTTGAAACGAAAAGAAGAACTCGGCGTAAAAGATATTGCTTTGATCCGCCTTGAGCAGCTTCATCCTTTTCCTGCAGAGGAAGTAAAAAAAATCATTCGTAAGTATTCAAGCAATATGCTCACCCTATGGGTCCAGGAAGAACCCGAAAACATGGGTGCCTGGTATTATATTCAAAACCAGATGAAGGATTACGATGTGATCCCTGTCACCCGGCAGACTTCAGGAAGCCCGGCAACAGGACTTTCGAAAATCCATGAGATCAGTCAAAAGGAGATTATTGACAAAGTATTCAGGGAATGTACCTGTGAGCTTCAGAATGTTTACTGCGGCTTGCAATGCGTGGTAGGAGGTTCCAGGAAAGAAATTTTGAAACAGCATTACTATTTTGACGAAAAAGAGAAGACCAAATAATACCGATCATGACCATTGAAATTAAAATCCCCAGTCCGGGCGAATCCATTTCTGAAGTCGAACTAGCAAGCTGGTTCGTCGAGAACGGCGACATGGTTGAGAAAGACCAGGAAGTGGGAGAAATTGAGTCTGAAAAGGCAACACTGCCGCTTATTGCCGACAAAGGAGGTAAAATTGAGTTGCTTGCTGAAGTGGGTGACATGCTGAAGGTGGGCGATGTTGCCTGTAAGATCGATACTTCAGCAGAAGGCACAAAAAAAGAAGATACACCCCGCGAAATAGATTCCTCTACCTCTGAGGGTAAGCAGAATGACACTGAAGAAACCAAGCAAGACGCTGACCAGGAAAAGGAAGTGGCTGAGAAGCAGCAGGAGGAGGCAGGTAAAGAAAAAACAGATTCAGAAAGTAAGCAGGAAGTAGCTGAGAAGAAGCAGGAGGACCCGAAAGCAGCGCAGAAGGAGGATGAATCCTCCAGGGCGGATGCCAGGCAAGATACCGCTGCGGAATACACCAATGCAAAGGCGACACCGGTCGCCAGGAAGATGATGGAAGAGGAAGGCTGGAACATAGATGACATTATCAATGGCTTGCGCAAGATCACCTCTAATGATGTCCAGACTGTAAAAGAGCTGGGAGAAAAGCCCTCCTCCGAATCATTCACAAAAAAAGAAGCTTCGCGTGAACAGCAACGGGCACGATTGAGCCAGCTCCGGAAAAAGATCAGTGAACGGTTGGTGGCAGTAAAGAATGAAACTGCCATGCTGACCACTTTCAATGAGGCTGATATGAGTGCTGTTATGGACCTACGAAAAAAATACCAGGACAAATTCGTCGACCAACATGGTATTAAACTTGGTTTCATGTCCTTCTTCACCAAGGCAGTCAGCATGGCACTGCAAGAGTTTCCCACAGTTAATTCGTATTTGGAAGGAGACGAGATCGTCACGCCGGAATACTGCGATGTGGGTATTGCGGTTCAGACCGATAAGGGCCTGATGGTGCCAATCATCAGGAATACCGAGACACTGGGATTGGCTGAAATAGAACAACAGATCATGGAAATTGCCGGCCGGGCCAGGAAAAACAGGATCTCCATGGATGAATTATCAGGTGGCACATTCACCATCACCAATGGCGGAATATTTGGCTCCATGCTCAGTACACCCATCCTGAATCCCCCACAGTCAGCCATCCTGGGCATGCACAATATCATTGACCGTCCCGTTGCTGTGAAAGGCAAGGTAGAGATCAGGCCGATGATGTATATCGCCCTCAGCTATGACCACCGTGTAATTGATGGAAGAGACTCCGTCGGTTTCCTGAAGACGATCAAAGAATTTATCGAACAGCCCACCGCCATGCTATTCGGAAAGCAAGATTCCGAAAGGATGCTGCTGGGGCTATAGATTTAAGACTCCAGTTGAAAAATACGCCTGTAAGTTGAATAAAAATGATTGCAAGTTGACGAGATGGCAGGTTGACGATGCAAATCCCGGGGTTAATTTGTATACATGGACATGATAATCGCGATACATGCAACAATTTTAAAATAATACATGGAACAGGTAGGAAAAACAGCATTGCTTTTTGGCGCTACCGGCGCTGTGGGCCGGAAGGTCCTGCACCTGCTGATGAATGACCACCGATACGACCGGGTCGTTGTTTTTTCAAGGAAGGTGATACCGATCGAGCATCCCAAACTGGAGATCATCCTCGACACCTTGTCCGACCTGGACAGGATCTCAGATAAGATAGTAGGAGATGAACTGTTTTGCTGCATCGGAACCACCATCAGAAAAGCAGGGAGCAGGGAGGCATTCAGGAAAGTGGATCTCGATATTCCTGTCAATCTCGCAAGGATCGCCAGTGGAAACGGTGTGGATGGTTTTATTGTAATCAGCTCCATCGGAGCCGGCAGTAAGAAGACCGGATTTTACCTTGGTGTGAAAACTGAAATGGAAGAAAAAGTAGTCCAGTATGACTTCAAAAAGCTGGCCATCGTAAGACCTTCCCTGCTGATTTCCGACAGGGATGAATTCAGGTTTGCTGAAGAAACCGGCAAAGCATTGAATAACCTGCTTGGCTGGGCCATGAAAGGGAAGCTGGAGAAATACAAGGGGATACGCACCGATGATGTTGCAAGAGCCATGATCAGCATTATGAACATGGACAGGCCCAAACGCATTTGGGAGTCTGACGAATTGCAGCGAATCAGCAACCCGGAAGCCTGAAGTCCACGCCGAACAACTGCCTACTTGTTATTGATCTCCTCCTCTACTTGCTGAATGATACGCTGGGTCGTGGCAATTGCCTCAGGGTCTTCGGTATATTCAAGTGATTGCTTCAGGCTGTCTGCCGCAAGCTCCGGAGAACCGGTGAAATACTGGCATAAGGCAAGGTGATAATAATAATCATGCGTTTTTTGATGCTCCAGGCAGGTGCTGAACCACTCCAGTCCCTTTTGAGCCACAGGCTCATTCTGTGGATCCAGGAATACTGCATTGGCTGCCGCATTAAACAGCCACTCATGATCTCCTTTATGATGGGCCTCGTATTCTCTGTCGATATATTCAATCATCTTATCAAATTGCCCGGTATAATGATAGAAATAGACATTCGACCTTGCCTTCATCTCCACAGGGTCCAGCGTGGTACCTGATGACAATTCAGGAAGGATCGCATTCAACTCCCTTACCGGAGCAATATCATTCATCTCCATGCCCAGCTCAATCGCCTCGGTTAGCGCATGATCTATAAAAAGTTCCAAATCATCTCCCAGGGCCGTTTTTAATTCAGGAATATCAGCCACCAGCAGTTCCCAGCTATCGGTTTGCTGTGTAGTATAAAAAGCCATCACCTCCAGGTCCATGGGTGACCAGTCATTCCCGGTAATATATTTCTCCTTGTATGTGCCTGCCGCTGCATTTCCATAATCCTCCTTACCCATTTCGCGAAGTGCCGCTACAAACCGGGGATACTCCTCCTGTTCCAACAGACCCGATTCGAACTTATTCTGTAGCACCTCAAGCACCGGGTAAAACTCCAGTGTGGAAACCAGCTGAGGTTTTAACTCTTCCCATGGCTTGGCACCCACTACCGTATTCATCAGCGTTTGTCCTGAATTGAACAGGAAGAAAGAAGGATATGCACTCAATCCGCTCTGCAAGGCAAACATGCGGCCAAATTCCGACTCCCCGTCCATTTTCACATTGATAAATTTCCCGTTCATGTAGTTCCCCGCTTCTTTAGTAGCAAACACATTGGCATCCATCCATTTACATGGACCACACCAGGTGGCGTAAATATCAACAAACACCGGCTTGTTCTCCCGGTCGGCATCTTCCCAAACCTGGTCCATCTCTTCACTCGATAGTATCTCCCTGAAATCAACCTGTCCGTTGGAAGCCGCAAACACTAACACCAATAATAAAACTGCAAGATTCCTTTTCATGGTTTTTAATTTTAAATTATAACGCTCCAGGAATTAATTTGTTAACTCCCCAACAACTCATCCACGACCTCAACCAGCTTTTGCTCTTCCAACTCCCAGCACAACGCATTGGCTGCCTGATCAAGTTGTACGCGCCACATATCCCGTTTCTCCTTGTTTTTGAGGATCTCCCGCACCTGCTCCGCAAGGGCTTGCGGTGAGCGATCACTGCAAACCTCCCCTACGCGATACGTCTTCACAAGGGACGCCATCTCTGGCAGGTCCGAGCAAAGCACTGGCACCCTTGCCTGTATATAATCAAAGATCTTATTGGGCAGGGCCAGCCTGTAATTTAACCCAAGGTCTTCCTCCAGGGAAAAACCCAGGTCACACTGCGCAGTTATCGCAAACAGGTGCCGCGGTAGCAATCTCCCGGGAAAAACCACGCGGTCGGTAAGTTTCAACCTGTGTACCTGGCTTTGCAGATCGGTTCTGACATCGCCATCTCCGACTATAAAAAGCACTGCATCAGGAACATATCGCATCGCTTCGATCATCAGTTCAATCCCTCGTCCGCGGTTCAGTGCTCCCTGGTACATTAATTTGTATGCTGAAGGGTACGTATCCTCAAGATTCCCGGAGACACCCGGACTCCGTAAAAGCGGGACATTCCTGATGGTCCTGAAACCAACACCATACTTTGCCCGGTATACTGCAGCGATGGAATCACTTACCGCAATACCTGCCCGGAGTTTTGGAATGATCGCACGCTCGATCCGCTCCCAGATCCTTTTTACTACCGGCCGATCCATAAGTTCCGGCACTTCTGTAAAATACTCATGACTGTCATAGAGCAAGGGAATACGGCGTAACGCACTCACCAGGTAATTAGCTGTCAATGTATCAAGATCAACAGATACCAGCATGGCAGGTTTCTGCCGGAACAATAAATAGAAAAAAAGCCGCATATTGTAAAAAGCATAAAAAAGTGGTCCGCGCTTCAACAGCATACGAAATC
>CAZOXI010000179.1:0-6697 GCA_964583445.1 uncultured Bacteroidaceae bacterium
CCAGGCCTGGTCGATGGTAGCGAGTACAATCGATTTTTCATAGGATCTTACCAGTTCCGAACCTTCACTGTTATAACATTTTTCAAGGTTAGCCAGTACCTGGAATACCCGCATCCCGTCTGATACCGGTACTACAATGTTTTCGTACACCTGGGATTGTTTCTCATAAACGTCTTTGATCACTGGCATGGCCTGTGCTGAGATGGTCTCCCGCTTCCGTTTCATCGTCTCAAGCATCAATGCATAGATCTTCTCAACAAGTTCTTTGCTGCCGATCTTCTTGAATTCATCCTCTATAACCGGTGACTCAATGGAAAAGATCCGGATCAGCTCCATTTTGAAATTCTCAAATTCATCTGAGCCATGGTAGGTATTCACGATGCTTTCCGTGACATCATACAACATATTGGCGATATCCAGCCCCAGGCGCTCTCCGAAGAGGGCATGTCTCCTGCGGGTATAGATCACTTCGCGCTGCGAGTTCATGACATCGTCATATTCCAGCAGGTTTTTGCGAATACCGAAATTGTTCTCTTCCACCTTTTTCTGTGCACGTTCAATGGATTTTGTGATCATGGAGTGCTGGATCACCTCACCTTCTTTGAGCCCCAACTTGTCCATCATACCAGCGATGCGGTCTGAACTGAACAAACGCATCAGGTCATCCTCAAGGGATACGTAAAATTGTGAACTTCCCGGATCACCCTGGCGCCCTGCACGGCCACGCAGCTGGCGGTCCACACGACGTGATTCATGTCTTTCGGTACCAATGATTGCCAATCCGCCGGCCTTTTTTACTTCAGGCGTAAGCTTTATATCCGTACCCCGTCCAGCCATATTGGTGGCGATGGTGACAGTTCCTGGCTTCCCGGCCTGTGCGACGATCTCTGCCTCCCGCTGGTGCAGCTTGGCATTCAGCACATTGTGCGGTATTTTTTTCATTTTCAGCATCCTGGAGAGCAGCTCCGATACCTCCACGGATGTTGTTCCCACGAGGCTTGGCCTGCCCTCCTTAACCAGGTGCTCGATCTCATCGATCACCGCATTGTATTTTTCGCGCTTGGTTTTGTAGATCATATCTTCCCTGTCGTCCCGAATAATGGGCCGGTTGGTGGGAATGACCATTACATCCAGTTTATAAATATCCCATAACTCGCCCGCTTCGGTTTCGGCGGTACCTGTCATGCCAGCCAGCTTGTGGTACATCCTGAAATAGTTCTGCAGGGTGACGGTTGCCCAGGTTTGGGTGGCTGCTTCCACCTTGACATTTTCCTTGGCTTCAATGGCCTGGTGGAGTCCGTCTGAGTACCTTCGCCCTTCCATGATCCGACCGGTCTGCTCGTCGACGATCTTCACCTTGTTGTCGATGACCACATATTCCACATCCTTCTCGAACATGGCATAGGCTTTGAGCAGCTGGTTGACCGTATGTATCCTTTCGGATTTCACTGCATAATCGCGCAGCATCTGGTCCTTGGTCTCCAGCTTTTTCTTCTCCTCCATGTCGGATTT
Organism: uncultured Bacteroidaceae bacterium; assembly: GCA_964583445.1. Classification (GTDB taxonomy): domain Bacteria; phylum Bacteroidota; class Bacteroidia; order Bacteroidales; genus M55B112. The sequence goes on from CAZOXI010000179.1 coordinate 1,513, forward strand.
TTCAATCTCAGCGATCTCATTCCCGATATCGGGCATGATGAAGAAGTCGGGATCGTCGGAGCTGCCCGTAAGTACGTCAATCCCTTTATCGGTAAGCTCAACAGAGTTCATTTTTTCTTCAATGATGAAGAAAAGATCATCGGTCACCAGGTGCATATTCTTGGAGTTCTCCTGCATATAGTGGTTCTCCGTTTTGTGCATCAGCGCCTTATTTCCCTCCTCACTGAGCAGTTTGATCAGTGATTTGTTCTTGGGAAGTGCTTTATGAGCCTGCAACAGTTTGAACCCTGCCTTCTCCGAATTTTCTTCTTTGAGATATTTCCGTGCCTCCGTGATAATATTGTTAAATAAAGCCCGTTGCGCCTGCATGAGGCGTTCCACTTTCGGCCTGTATTCCATGAATTCGTGGTTCTCCCCTTTGGGCACGGGGCCTGAAATAATCAAAGGTGTACGTGCATCATCAATCAGTACAGAATCGACCTCATCGACGATGGCGTAGTTATGCTTGCGCTGCACCAGCTCCTCTGGTGAGTGGGTCATGTTGTCACGCAGGTAATCAAAACCGAACTCGTTGTTGGTTCCGAAGGTAATATCGCAATTGTAAGCCTTTCTGCGTGCATCGCTGTTAGGTTGATGCTTGTCGATACAGTCCACCGTCAGTCCGTGGAACTGGTAGATCGGCCCCATCCATTCCGAGTCACGCTTGGCAAGGTAATCGTTCACTGTTACCAGGTGTACGCCTTTTCCTGTAAGGGCATTCAGGAACACCGGCAGGGTGGCAACCACTGTTTTACCTTCCCCTGTGGCCATCTCTGCGATCCTTCCCTGGTGAAGTGCCACACCACCTATGAGCTGTACATCGTAGTGCACCATGTCCCAGGTGATCTCATTTCCTCCTGCCATCCACCTGTTCTTCCAGTAAGCTTTGTCACCTTTGATCTCAATATGATCTGCATTGGCAGCCAGGTCCTTGTCGTACTGCTTTACGGAGACCTCGATCTCTTCATTTTCCTTGAACCGCCTGGCGGTTTCCCGGATGATGGAGAAAGCCTCGGGGATGCTTTCCTGGAGAATCTCTTCATATTTTGCATCAATAGCTTCTTCGAGCTTATCAATCTTATTGTAGATATCTTCCTTCAGGGTAACATCCACTTCGGGATCATCTCCCTGTGCCTTCAGCCTGGCCATCTCCTCCTCTTCTTCCTTTACATGTTCAGTGATTCGTTGTTTGAGGTCAAAAGTACGCTGGCGCAACGCATCGTTTGTAAGCGTGCTGAATGTTTTATAGACTTCCAGGACCTGATCAACGATCGGTTGGATCTCTTTCATGTCCCTGTCTTCCTTGTTTCCGAAGAAGTTTGCTAATAATTTATTAATGTCCATATGTCAATTGAATATCTACTGTTCAAGAAACCACAAATTTACTGATATTATTTTTCTTATTGTGGAAAGCAACCTATTATTGTTCACTCAGGTTTCAAAGATCATACCATCTCGGATTGCCTGCTGTTTTGTCATGGTCATGCAGTTCTGCAGACCCAGGATACATTAAGTAATCTCCATCAGTTACATGGCCTTCCCCGCATAAAAAAGATCCGCTGCGAGTCAGGTTACCCACAACGGATCTTGAATATCAACATCAAAGACTGAAAATAACTTAGTTTTCTTTCAGAGACTATCTAGCAGTATATGGAATTATTCGTCCTCACTTTCATCACCCCGCATTCCAAGAATGTCACGGTCAAACATGTAGAGATTTTTGTCACCAACCAGTTTCAATTTATCAATGATATCCTTCACTGAGGCTTCCTCTTCGATTTGCTCTTCAACGAACCATTGGATCCAATTATGCGTAGTATAATCTTTTTCGTTCATGCACACCCCAACGATCTCGTTGATTGAGCTGGTAATGTAGCGTTCATGCTCCAGTACAGCCTCGAACAGGCTGGTCAGATTATCAAATGTTTTCGGTGGCTGATCCAGTCCGGGGATCTCCGCATTGCCGTCACGCTCATTGATGTAGGTGACGATTTTCAGCATATGCATGCGCTCCTCCTCGGCCTGCGCGTAAAGCCATTCCGCAACGCCGCTATACCCTTCGGTTTCAGCCCATGAAGCCATAGCCAGGTAGAGCTGGGAAGAATAGTCCTCTTTCTGAACCTGTACATTGAGTATCTTTTCTACTTTTTTATTTAACATAACTATAGTTTTTAAGGTTTTCAATAATCTTTTACTAGTATTTAAATGATTGTGGACCAATCACATCATGTAAAGCATTATTTGGTTACATATTATTGATGATCGAGGTTCCGAATTCAGAACACTTCAGTTCTGTTGCACCCTCCATCAGGCGGGCAAAATCGTAGGTAACCTGCTTTTGCGAGATGGTCTTCTGCAATCCGGATATGATCAAATCTGCAGCTTCGTCCCAGCCCATGTATTGCAACATCATCACCCCGGAAAGGATCAATGAACCGGGATTCACCTTGTCCATTCCTGCATATTTGGGTGCAGTGCCGTGTGTTGCTTCGAAGATCGCATGACCGGTTATATAATTGATATTGGCACCTGGTGCGATACCAATACCGCCGACGATCGCAGCCAGCGCATCAGAGATATAGTCACCATTCAGATTCATTGTGGCAATCACGCTGTATTCAGCCGGCCTGGTGAGGATCTGCTGCAGGAATGCGTCTGCGATCACATCCTTGACAATGATCTTGCCCGCTTTCACTGCTTCATCCTGCGCCTTGTTGGCAGCATCCTTGCCGTCTTTTTCGGCGATTCTGTCATACTGGTTCCATGTAAACACCATATCTCCGAAATCACGCTCAGCAAGTTCGTATCCCCACTGTTTGAACTGACCTTCGGTATATTTCATAATATTTCCTTTATGTACCAGTGTAACTGAAGGCAGTTTCTCGCGCACTGCATACTGGATAGCTGCCCGCACCAGTCGTTCCGTACCCTCTTTCGATACCGGCTTTATTCCCAGTGAAACCGATTCCGGAAAACGGATCGATTCAACTTTCATCTCTTCCAGCAGGAATTTTTTGAGTTGATCATTTTCCGGGGTGCCGTGGAGCCATTCGATGCCGGCATAAATATCTTCAGAATTTTCCCTGAATATGACCATATCAGTTGTTGTCGGGTCTTTTACCGGGGAGGGAACACCTGAGTAATACCGAACAGGTCGCAGGCAAACATAAAGATCCAGGATTTGGCGCAATGCAACATTCAGGGACCTGATTCCTCCCCCTACAGGAGTCGTGAGCGGACCCTTGATGGCAACGAGGTGTTCATGAATGATATCCAGTGTTTCCTCTGGCAACCACTTGCCGGTCTTGTTAAATGCCTTTTCGCCGGCATAAACCTCTTTCCAGGCGATCTTGCGACTTCCGCCATAGGCTTTTTCAACTGCTGCATCGAATACCCTGACAGAGGATGCCCAGATATCAGGTCCTGTTCCATCCCCTTCAATAAACGGGATGACAGGTTCATCAGGAACCTGTAATTTACCATAATGATTAATGATCTTTTCTGCTGCCATAAATAATGTTGTTTTTATAAATGATTTAACATAATAATACAATTTAAGGGTCAATATGTTCAATTATCAAAATCCAAATTGAATTTTGATTTCATTTTTTCGAGATCAGGATTCTTCCTGATCAGGAAATCGAGTTTGTCCTGGTCGGTGTAAACTTTTTTCACAGTTGTTTCATTATCTATAAGTTGTGTTTCAAAAACAAACTCGATATTGGCAATCGTCCGTTGAAAATACCGGGTCAGCGCCGGTTTAATCCGATGGATGAAGTTTTCCCGTTGTGCCTGAGTGTTCAGGTTGATCTGGATAATTCCTTTCTCATTCAGCCTGGGCACCTGCTGGCTCATCGTGCTGAAGATCCTGGGATGTGATTTCTCTATGGATGCAGCATAGTCCTTCCATGCTTTACGGATCATTTCTTCTGTTACTTCAATCTTTTCGGGCTCCGGGGGGATGGCTTTATCCACCTGGTCATCCTCATTGATCTCGTCATTTGCCACAGGAATTTTTCGCGGCTGGCCCTTCAGAACGCCTTTGATCGATACGGACCGCGTGTGCACCACCTGGTTTTCCGTGACGTTGGGTGCAGGCGTTTTTTCTTCCCTGGTTGCTGCGGCTGCCTGGTTTTTTCCTGCAGCTGAACCCTCCTGGTTCTTTCCGGCAACCGGCGTCTGCTGGTCCTGCTCTTTTGCTGGTCTTTCTTTCCCTGCGGATGGTGTTTTATCCATCGACTCAGCCGGATCTTTTGCTACAGGAGCCTTCGTTTTAACAGCAACGACCTCTTTGCGGGGTACTCCGCTTGATTCGGGCGAATGTTCCGTTCCAGTGCTTCCTGTATGCTCCCGTACAGACTTTTTTGAGACTTCATTCACAGGTCCGGCGGAAGAATCTGTTGCTGTCTTACCCGGGGGCACCGAAGATGTCGAACCTGTTCCGGTTGCAGTTGATGTACCCGGGCGCTGTCCGGGACCTGCTGCTTCGTCAGCTATTTTTTTTTTTGAACCATTGTAAGGTTCGTCAGCCTGACCAGTGCCAGTTCGATGGTAAGTCGCTGGTTCTTGCTCCCGCGGAACTGGAGGTCGGCTTCGTTGCATATCTCCAGCGCCGCGTAAAGGAATTCCACCGGGGTCGCACCGGCTTGTTTGATATATTGTTCCCTGATATTTGCTCCCACATCAAGCAGGATGGCAGTGGCTTCGTCCCTGGAGACCAACAGGTCGCGAAGGTGGGAAGCCAGTCCGCTCATAAAGTTCCTCGGATCGAATCCCTTTTCAAGGATTTCGTTGAATGTCAGTAATACTGCGGAAACATTGTTTTCCAGGAAATATGAAGTAAGCTTGAAATAGTATTCTACATCGAGGATGTTCAGGTTCTCGATCACCGATGCATAGGTGATGTTTTTTTCTGAGAAACTGACCACCTGGTCAAAGATGGACAAGGCGTCGCGCATGGCACCCTCTGCTTTACTGGCGATGATATGGAGTGCATCCTCTTCACACGTGATCCCTTCCTCACCGGCAATATATTTGAGGTAATCCACCGCATCCCCGGTTTTGATCCTGTTGAAATCATAGATCTGGCAACGTGAAAGGATGGTGGGAATGATCTTATGCTTTTCTGTTGTAGCAAGTATGAAGA
>CAZOXI010000180.1:0-223 GCA_964583445.1 uncultured Bacteroidaceae bacterium
CAAGGGCTTTGTCCCGGATCCCGTCAATGACGTCCTCAATTTCTTTATTCAACATTGCAGGAAACATGGCTACCTGTGCTTCAAATGATTTGAGGAACTGACGGGAAAATTCATCCAGATCCATTTTCTGAAGTGCCCTCCAGGCATCATCTGAGGCATGGGTGAGCTGCCGGACTTTATCAGTGTTAATATCGGTATTTCCCAGTACATCATATCCATTGGG
>CAZOXI010000180.1:233-6668 GCA_964583445.1 uncultured Bacteroidaceae bacterium
TCATGACACGGATATGGTCTTCCAACCAGCTGATCACAGCCTCATCATGGATCGATTCGAATTTGGAAGGCCAGTAGGATTCTTGTTCATAGAAAAACCTGTTGATCCCGGGCAGCGTAATCCCGATGGCATCCTGGGAACCGCTGATCTCCGAAGATCCGGGTTCATTGTCATACCGAAATAACAGTTTGGCCAGCTTTTCCGGCTTTTCCGGGGGGAGATGGTGGTTCCACAACTCAATGGCCTTTTTGCGCGTCGAGGTGGCCATGCCGGATCGTTCATTGAATTCAATGGTAGGCTCAATAGAGGCGGTCACGGCCCATCCGGGTCCGAACCTGGAAACATAGGGCTGATCAATCCAGGTACCGGCAAAATCAATCCGGTAGGGTATTGGATTGATACTCCTTATACTGGTGGTCGACCTGGGGGGCAGGTTGGCATGCGGAATTCGACTCAGTACAATGTATTCGATGCCCAGTTTTTTGCAGAGCGAAGACTTTGCCTCTGAATGACCGTCCTCATTCACGATAAGAATATCGGGCCGGATCTTGTGAAGGTCGTCCTCAAAATCCATCAGGCCACTGCCCGAATTGACAGTTACGGTATGAACAGACTTGATGGCTTCCAGCATGTATTTGCGCTCATCCTCAGAATTAATCGTCTCTCTTCCTTTTAGCTCGTTGATTGTGTGATCAGATCCAAGTCCTACATGTACGTTGCCATATGTTGCTGCTTCGTTTAAAAAGGCAATATGCCCTGAATGAAGCATATCAAAACAACCTGTTACAAAAACAATTTTTTTCAAAATGTGCGTTTCTTGATTATTGAAAAATGAACCGGGATTCGATCTGAGTCTCCTCAAGTCGGATCGACCTAATTGTTGGTTTTGGTCCAACCAAAATAATAAATGATTTTGTAAATCCAGCCCTTTTTTCCTACCCCTTCCTCAAAAACTTCGGGGCAAGATACCGCAACTTGAAATCTCCGTAAGGGATCCGGGCCCAGATGTTGGCGATGCCCAGGCCGCTGAGGATGTGCCAGATGCCCCACCAGCCGGCGATGAAGGCCATGCCGCCGATCTTGAGCTCGGTGGGGAAGATCGCTTCGTTGAACAACAAGACGAGCCCCAGACCGCTGTTCTGGATGCCGGTCTCGATGGCATAAGTGCGCCGGGTGGGGACATCCGTATTGAAGACCTTGCCCAAAGAGTACCCGGAAGTGAGTGCTACGATGTTGTGCAGTAACACGACAATGAAAATATACCCGATAAACCGGATGAAGAAGTTGTAGTTCATGCCGAAGAGGACCACCACAAGCAAGAGGAATATCACCATGGACACGTTCTTGAATGGATTGAAGATCTTCGCAGTGATCTTTGGAAATTTGTGATTGAACCACATGCCCAGTATCAGCGGAACGCCCAGCAAAATAAAGACGGTCTTGAACATTTCAACAGGATCGATGTGCAGCTCGCGTAAAAAAGCGGTGGCTTCCGAAGGGGCAAACCTGAGGTACATCCCTCCCCAGAAGGCAAAGTTGAAAGGCGTGAGCACAATGGCTCCCAGCGTGGCAATGGCCGTGAGGGTGACCGATAAGGCTACATTCGCTTTTGCCACCGAACTCATGAAGTTGCTGATGTTCCCGCCCGGACAACTGGCTACCAGGATCATCCCGAGTGCCACGGTAGGGGTGATCCACCGGTTCAGCAACAACACCAGCAAAAAGGTCACCGCCGGCAGTAAAATAAACTGGGATGAAAAACCGATGAGTACCAGCTTCGGATTCTTGGCCACATCTTTGAAATGCTGTGTTTTAATTCCCAGTGCCACACCGAACATCACAACGCCCAGCACGATCTGCAGCGGCAGACTCGCCCCGCCGAAATTGAGCCGCTCCTTGTCCATCTCTCTGAAGGTGGCAAGCATCCCGGACACTTTCTCTGTAACAATGGTGGTGTCTGCAGATACGATCGTATCCTGCAGTGACTGTAACGCATCAATCATACTGTAGTCTGGTTGGTACGGCAGTAAATATAGGAATATTTTTTAATGCACGGCAGATTTCAATTTTTACACCGTGTCGTGTATTGCGACAGGTTACTGCCTGCTTGGCGTACAATTTCAGGATATATTGGGGGTGTCTTTTACGTCTGTTTCTGAAGGGTTCAGGTCAGATGCTTCTCCCGCACTTTCATGTATTTCAGCATCTTCAGTACCCGGTCGGCAACGGGCTTCTCCTTGTTCTTCCGCTTGTGCAAATTAAGATAGATCCCGAACCGTTTGGCAATGGGGATCCTGTGGGTTTCCACGAACTCAATCAGCGTGCCATCCGGATCTTCAATATAGGAGAAATGACCTGCGGCTTCGCCCATGTCGAAGGCGTTTTTGCCTGTTTCGGCCTGGCTGTCAACGGTGAAGGGGAAACCGAGCGCCTCGCATTTTTCTTTCAGCTTGTTGATTCCGATCACATCATAGCACAGGTGGATGAATCCCAAATCCCCCCAATAACGGTCCTTGTAAATGAAAAGCGGTTTCCTGTCAGTTACCTGCATCAGCTCGATCTCTGTGGGACCGAACAGCCGGGCGAAGAATCCCTTGCGTTCGCGCTCATGTCTCAGCAATACGCGACGAATCTTGTGTTGTCCTCCGGGAACAGTAGCTAAATCATCCCATACCTTTGTCTTATCATACACAAGCTTGTCATACCCAAGAATATCAGCGTATACCTTCATGGACTTCTCAATGTCAGAAACCCCGATCACCGCACCATAGGTGGCGCCGGTCTTTTTTCTCCTGCTGAATTTGAACCAGGTGTCGGCTTCCACGACCTGGAAAATATTGTTGAAAGGATCCTTCATGAAGAACTGCTTCCTTCCCGACGGGTCCCTGGATACACCATTCAGGACCAGCCCCATCTTGTGAAAATGATCGTAGGTGCGCTCCACGTCGGGTGATTTCATCTTTGCTGAAAAGATCCCCAGATCCCCTGCCTGGAGCTCAAAACCGGGTGCCTCAGGTTCCCGGTCCTTGTACTGCCAAATCTCAAATCCGCCTCCCCCCATCATGTTGATGGCCAGGGCAGCGTGACGTTTACGGGCTTTGCCACCTGTATATTGCAACATGTAATTGGCCGGGGCTTCTTCATCAAAAACCCGGATGTCCATGCCAAAATGATCGCGGTACCATCTCCACGCCTCTTTCAGGCTCTTCACGCCAATGCCCACCTGCTGTATCCCTGAAATAATCATATCTATATAGTTGGATATATCCGATGCGAAAATAATCATTTTTTTTCAAGCAGCGCTCTCCCTTTGTCCCATTATAAATCTATTGGTCCCAATGCGCTGTGACTGCAGGCAATGAAGGCAAACAGGAGCAACGTGATCATCAGTCAGAATCACCATGGACCTGTCGGATTTCCCAGTAGAAAGGCAGGGCCGGGTCCCATTCTCACACAATCCCCCCGGCTTCGCTTTACGACGAAAAAATTTATCTTTGTAGAGATAAAACCGAACCAGATGGCCAAAAGAAAAGTAATCGGGGCGCTCGACCGTATCGACCGCAGAAGCATCGCTTACACTTTGATCTATTCCTATGTAAGCACCGTGTTCAGCCAGTTCTACAGGAAATTCGAGGTGCACGGACTGGAGAATATCCCGAAGTATGCACCGGTGATCTTTACGCCGAACCACCAGAATGCCCTGATGGACGCCCTGATCGTGCTGTTCTCGTCACCCGGTGATACCGTCTTCCTGGCCCGGGCCGACCTGTTCAGGAAAAAGCTGCTTGCCAAAGTACTGAATACCCTGAAGATCCTCCCGGTGTTCAGGATCAGGGATGGGGTGGAGGAACTGGGAAAAAACCAGGAGATCTTCGATATCACCGTAGGAGTACTGCACCGCAACCACCAGCTCTGCCTGATGCCCGAAGGGAACCATGGCGATAAACGCCGGCTCCGCAACCTGGGGAAAGGGGTGTTCCGGATCGCCTTCAAGGCGCAGGAGGAGAAGAAAAACGAACCCTACGTAAAAATCGTCCCGGTGGGACTGGATTTCGGGGACTATATCAAACAAAACCAGGACCTGCATATATACTACGGCAAACCCATCGAGGTGTCTGAATACTGGGATACGTTCGAGGAAAATGGACCGCGCGGCCTGAACCAGCTCAAGAAGCGATTGATCAGTGAACTGCATCCGCTGATGATCCACATCGAAACGGAAGAGTATTACGACACCTACATGGGACTCCGCACCATTTTCAATGAACGGATGCGGGAGATCATGGGGATAGAAGGAACGCGGCTCCACGATAAATTCAAAGCCGACAAGGAGATGATCCGAAGGCTGGACCAGGTGCTGGAGGATGATGAACAGCTGCTGGTGCCGCTGAAAGAAAAGGTGGAGCCTTACATGAAAAAGGTCAAAGCGCTGAACATCCGTGACTGGGTGGTAAAGAAAAAAGGATTCAGCGGAATGCATTCACTCTGGAGATACTTCACCCTGCTGGTCACTTTCCCGGTATTCCTCTATGGACTGATCAATAACGCGATCATGTATTTTCTGCCCGTGCGGATGGTCAGGAAGGTGAAGGACCTGCAGTTCCACAGCTCTATCAAGGCCGGGGCAGGCATCCTGCTGGTCACTCCCATTTCCTATCTCCTGCAGACCCTCATCGTAGCGCTGCTTACCGATGGCTGGTACATCTGGCTCGGGTACCTGGTCACGCTCTATCCCATGGGCAAACTGGCACTGATGTGGTATTTCCGCTGGAAGAAAACAGTGCGCGGTACATGGTTTGGCAGGCAATTGCGGAGGAAGAAGAAGGAGGCGGTGGAACTGGTGGGTTTGCGAAAAGAGATTGTTTCCACTACTGAACAGCTGATTAAATATAAATTCGCCAAGACCGGCAATCTCACATAGTGTATACTTATCACCGTACCCCGGCAGTTCTATGTTTTTAATCCAGAATTTAGCTTACATCAATGGTATCATTCAAAAATAAAGTTGTGTGGATCACCGGGGCCTCTTCCGGGATCGGGGAATCCCTGGCAGAAGCATTCGCCAAAGAAGGCGCGAGGGTCATCATCTCCTCGCATGAACCGGAAGAACTGGACCGTGTCAAGGAAAAATTGAGCGGCATATCCGCGGAGGTGCACCCGGTCGTCTTTAACCTGGGAGATCCACAGGCTGTTGAGGCGGCCGCAGCAAAGGTGCTGAAGGAATTCGGGAAAGTAGATGTATTGATGAACAACGGCGGGATCTCGCAACGTTCCCTGGTGGCGGAGACACCGCTGGAGATAGATAGGCGACTGATGGAGATTGACTACTTTGCCGGGGTGATTCTTGCCAAGGCGGTGCTGCCCGGTATGATCGAGCGAAGAGAAGGGTATTTTGGAGTCACCAGCACCATCGCAGGAAAATTCGGCTTTCCCATGCGCAGTGCCTATTCCGCGGCCAAGCATGCCTTGTTCGGATTCTATGAAAGCCTGCTGGCAGAAAATCACAGGCACGGGATCCGGGTGACGATGTTTAGTCCCGGGCGTGTACGGACCAATATCTCGCTGCACGCAGTAGACAAGGAAGGAAAGGAACGGGGCGTGATGGATCCCGGTCAGGCCAACGGGATCTCCCCGGAAGCCTGTGCGCGTAAGATGGTCCGGTCGATGAAAAAAGGCCGTCGCGATGTCCTCATCGGCGGATCAGAACTGGCCATGGTGTACATTTATAAATATATGCGCAGGCTCTACTACCGGATGGCGCGGAGGATGAGTCCGTATTAGCGGGGCTCCTGGCATTATTTGTCTCCCTGAAATGCAGAAATGAGGAGAGATCCTTGCTCAAATTCCCTGACAGCCAAATCTATGTTGAGTGCACAGGGATTAGTTTGATCCGAGCCAGATATTATTGGTTTGATCATATGTAAACGAGCTGCTGATATTTTGCGCAATTAAAAACATGTAAATAACCTAGTGATATAGTACAACTATGGACAACCGAATAGATAAATACCTCTGGTCAATCCGCGTGTACAAAACCCGCGCACAAGCCACGGAAGCATGCAGGAAAGGACGTGTGATGATTAACGAGATATCGGTGAAACCCTCCCGGACGATCCAGCCGGGTGATGTGATCCAGGTGCGGAAGATGCCGGTGGTTTATTCCTACAAAGTCATTGAGCCGATCCAGAAAAGGGTAGGGGCCAAGCTGGTCGCACAATTTGCAGAGGACATCACACCACAGGAGGAGCTCGATAAACTCACCATGCAGGACGATTTCTTCTACAAGCGGGAACGCGGCGCCGGACGACCCACCAAAAAAGAACGCAGAGATTTAGACCGTTTGAAAGGGAAATGAACCAATTGTAAGCATACAGATTGATTAACTCCAAAATTTGTTTATCGCTCCCGGCTGAATTACACTTGGATTTTTTTGTT
>CAZOXI010000181.1:0-6664 GCA_964583445.1 uncultured Bacteroidaceae bacterium
ATCCGATCTTGGCCAGCCTGGCCATCAACTTAGGCCTGGTGAAGGCCTCAGCCAGAAAGATGATGTCTTTATGCTCTTTCCTGATCTCGCCAATCGTCCATTCCCAGAAACGGAATGATTTGGTATGGGGATTATCCACCCTGAAGATCTTCACGCCCTGGTCGATCCAGTAGGTGAAAACACTTTTCAGTTCCTTCCAGAGATTTTTCCAATCATCTGTTTCAAAATTCAATGGATAGATATCCTCGTATTTCTTGGGCGGATTCTCTGCATATTGAAGGGTTCCGTCGGGTCGTTTGTTGAACCATTCGGGATGATCCTTGATCCACGGATGGTCTGGTGAGCATTGGAATGCAACATCCATGGCGATTTCAATACCTGCTTTGTCAGCCTCATGGATCAATTGTTTAAATTCCGACAGAGTTCCCAATTCGGGATGAATGGCCTTGTGCCCGCCTTCATCTCCACCAATCGCCCAGGGAGAACCGGGTTCACCCGGTATTGCAACAACATTGTTGTTTTTTCCTTTCCTGTTGGTCGTCCCGATGGGATGAATAGGAGGGAGGTACAGCACATCAAATCCCAGTTCGCTGACATAGGGAAGGAAAGAGATCACATCTTTGAAGGTCCCGTGGGTTCCGTCTTTGCCCAATGATCTGGGGAAAATTTCGTACCAGCTGCTGTACCCTGCTTTTTTACGGTCAACGCTGACGGCCAGCTCCGGAGCATGTTTGACCATATGGTCTTTTAACGGGTATTTGACCGCGATCTCAAGCAGCGTATGATCAAGCAATGATTCTGCACGTTTTTCAATTTTGGCACTTTTCTGCTGCATATCCCTGCTGACCTTCTTCAGGAAGGTACTGTCTTTCTGTTTCATGCCGGGATACGCTTTTAATGTTTTGTCGATGATCGTAACGCCGACCAACAGGTCGGTATGATTACCGGTGCCGGCCTCCAGCTTTGTTAACATATCCCTGTGCCATGACTTGAATTTATCAACCCATGCTTGCACTGTAAAGAGATATGTACCCATCTTTTCAACTTTGAAGGAGCCTTCCCAGCGGTCATTCACTTCAGGAGTCATCTCTGCGATCATCCATTTCCTTCCCTGCTCATGCTTATACAATATTTCGGCACTCAGCAGGTCATGACTGTCGCAAAAAATGTCTGCCTCCACCAGTACTGATTCATTAATGATACGTTTAGCGGGAAAATCTCCGCCATTGACTTGCGGTTGTAGATGTTCTATAATTACTCTTTCCTTACCGTTCATTCGTTTTTTATAGAATTTAATGAGATGTCAAATTTTGAAACAGGTGCAAATTATTTCACATTCCATGTGATTTATAGCCTTAAATCATAGAATTTGAATAGACAATGATCGTTTTTTTAGGAATGGCGATCTGATCATTGGCGGTAATCTTCTCAGGACATATATTGCCGGAGCCACCCCATTGCTCTTCAGAGGAATCGACAAGATTATGTAAGATCCCTTTGATCCCGGCGGGCACCTTCACTGATCCTGGTTCATCCGAGGGATTGATCATGGCGATCAGATAGTCCTCTTTGAACCACCTTTCCAGGACGATGGCAGCTCCAACTTCCGAAACACGCATATGCTCCTGGTCTTTTTTCTTCATTGCCGGGTGATTTTTACGTAATTCGATCAATCTTTTATAGAATGAGAACATGGTCTGCTTCTCATTGGTTGTACCAATTCGCCAGGATAACATCGATCGATCAAATGTCGTTTCTGAAGCGGGATCAGGGGCATCCTCACTGTCTTTGTGGAAGGATTTGAATTCCTCTTTGCGCCCTTTCCTGACAAGCGCATTCAGCTTTGAATCTTCATGACTGACGAAATAGAGGAACGGGTTGCGTTCCGCATACTCTTCTCCCATAAATAGCATTGGGATATACGGACTGATCAACATGGTGCCTGCTGCCACTTTCGCTGTCTCAAAATCAGTCAGTTCAATCAGACGCTCCCCGAATTTACGGTTGCCTACCTGGTCGTGGTCCTGGTTGAAGATCACAAAACGTTTGCGGGGTATTTCTTCTGTGGAGTTTCCATATGTTTTTTCTCTGAATGGTGAATAAACACCATCATAGACAAATGCCTGGTCCAGGGCCTTGACAAGGTGCGATCGTTTTCCATAATCCATATAATACCCACTCTTTTCACCTGTGACCAAGGTATGCAGGGCATGGTGGAAGTCATCGGACCAGGTTGCATCGAGTCCGAATCCTCCTTGCTCGGGAGGTGTAATATATTTTACGTCATTCAGGTTGGATTCTGCTATCAAAAAATAATTCCTTTCTGTTTCTTTTCCCAGTGCATCCAAATGCTCTGCCAACTCTTGCAGAAAGTGTTTTGCACCCATGTCATATATAGCATGGACAGCATCCAGTCGAAGTCCATCGATGTGAAAATCACGACACCACATCAATGCGTTCTGAATAAAGTAGTTTCTCACTTCGTCGGAATGAGGTCCGTCAAAGTTGATTGGATTTCCCCAGGGTGTGGAATAATTTTCAGCGAAGTAGTGGCCAAATTTGGACACATAGTTGCCTTCAGGACCAAAATGATTGTAAACGACATCAAGGATTACAGCGATTTCTTTCTGATGACAGGCATCCACAAGCTCCATCAATCCATCGGCTCCTCCGTATGAGTCCTGCACAGCATAAGGGTATACGCCATCATATCCCCAGTTACGGGTACCGCTGAACCGGGCGACGGGCATGATCTCTATTGTATTTATCCCCAGTTCTAGCAGGTGGTCCAGTTTACTGATGATACCTTTGAAATTCTGCCTATGGGAGAAGGTCCCGGTGTGAATCTCGTATTGGATCATCTCTTCCAGGGGGATGCCTTTCCAGTCCTGGTCATTCCAATCAAATTTATTAAGTGATTGAACTTCAGAAGGCCCATGCACCCCGTCAGGTTGGGAGAGTGAAGCAGGATCGGGGAAAGCTTCCCCGTCATTGATCTTGTATGTATATTTGAACCCAGCCGTGCAATCTTTCAGTTCAACTTTCCAGTACCCCCGGTCTGCCTGGTTCATTGGAAACTCTTCTCCGGTGCGGGCGTTGAGAAGCGCCAGCTTTCGGGCCCTGGGCGCCCAGACCTGGAATTCACAGGTATTTTGGGTGGTAGTATGTGGATAGATTTTTTTAAGCTTCATGTATTGAAATAGTGGGCTTTTTGGTTCGACATTTGAATATTCTTTGAAATTTACGCAACAATCGTGCTCGGATGCAAATTTATTTTTCATTTTTGCATGCGAATGCTCCGGGGGGGTGTAACTGATGGCATCAGGAACAGGGCCTGGTGTTCTTGTTAACCGCAAGAAATAAACAAAAGAATGGAATTATTGTTTTGGGAAAGTAGGATACGCAGAATTTGGATGGAAGGAACTACGCAGCGTTTCAGGATCCTGGAGTTCATTTTCGTTTTCAAGCTCCGGGAACTGAACAGGGTTTTAGGGCTCCTGGAGATGTTTGGAGTTACGGGCTCCTGGAGATGATCGTTGTTCTTTGGGCTCCTGGAGCTATTTGGAGTTACGGGCTTCGTTAAGTGATTGGGAGCTTCGAATACCATGAGGAGATGATCGGTGTTCTTCGGGCTCCTGGAGATGATCGGTGTTCTTTGGGCTCCTGGAGCTATTTGGAGTTACGGGCTTCGTTAAGTGATTGGGAGCTTCGAATACCATGAGGAGATTGGCGTTTTCGGGCTCCGGGAGCTGAACAGGGTTTTAGAGATCCGGGAACAGGGCAGCGTTCCGGCGTTCCGGGTTTTCTTCCAGTAGGATGATTAGAAATGAAAAAGTATTAAATAGAGTTTGTCAATACAGTCAATGTGGCTGGGTCATATAGTTCGAGAACAAAGCCTCGCCTGCCATAGTACCTATGTACGGCGGGCAAGGCGCGCAAAAATTATAAACCGCAGTATACTAATGTATTCGAGGATTTAGAATTTTTGCAGTAACGCAGTTATCGGACTTTATGGACAGACACTAAATAGGTTCAAATGGTGAGATCCTCATCATTGTGCATAATTAACTAAAATAAATATCTGTGAAAAAATATAAAGGCAAATTATTACCTGGTAAACCCTATCCTCTGGGTGCTACATATGATGGGAGTGGAGTGAATTTTGCCCTGTTCAGTGAAAATGCAACGGGCGTTAAATTGTGCCTGTTTGGTAACGGGAACAATGATAAGGATTATGAACAGATCGATGTTGATGAGGTGACGGATTATGTATGGCATGTGTATGTTCCGGATTTGAAACCCGGACAGCGTTATGGATACAGGGTGTACGGACGTTACCTGCCAAAAAAAGGAATCAGGTTCAATTCACAGAAATTAGTGATAGATCCATATGCCAAGGCGATCGAAGGAAGGATTGAGGTAAAAGACAGTATGTTCGATTATTCATTCGACCGTGATCTGAAGAAAAACGTGTTTGAGAAAAATATAACTGACAGTCTTACAGATATTAACAAGTGTGTAGTCATCGATACTGCGTTTGATTGGGAAGGAGTGGAAAAACCAGATATCCCTATGCACGATTCGATTATTTATGAATTGCATGTGAAGGGATTTACGGCCACACACCCGGATATTCCTGAAGAAGACAGGGGAACCTACCGTGGCCTGGCAAATCCGAAAATCATCGATTATTTTAAGAATATGGGGGTGACTGCCATTGAACTGATGCCCATTCACCATTTTGTGCATAATAAATTTCTGTTGGAGAAGGGACTTTCGAATTACTGGGGGTATAATTCAATAGGATTTTTTGCGCCGCACGCTGAATACAGTGCCTCAGGGATGCATGGTCAGCAAGTAAATGAGTTTAAGGAGATGGTGAAGGCCTACCATAGTAATGGGATTGAAGTGATCCTGGATGTAGTATATAACCATACCGGTGAAGGGAATCATCTCGGACCCAGTCTTGCATTCCGGGGGATCGACAATCAGAATTACTACCGGATGGATCCTGATAAACCGCTGTATTACACGGATTATACCGGCACAGGGAATACACTGAACATGCTCAGCAGTCGCACTTTGCAGCTGGTAATGGACAGCCTGCGCTACTGGGCGAACGAAATGCAGGTGGATGGTTTCCGGTTTGACCTTGCTTCGGCCCTGGCCCGTGGATTGTATGACGTCGGAAAACTTTCCACTTTCCTGGATACAATTCACCAGGATCCGACGATATCACAACTTAAACTGATCGCTGAACCCTGGGACCTGGGAGAGGGAGGATACCAGGTGGGTAACTTTCCGGTGCTGTGGGCAGAATGGAATGGGAAATACCGTGATTCTGTAAGAAAATTCTGGCGCGGTGATGACAGCCAGGTGAGTGAGCTGGCCTATCGGCTTAGTGGCAGCAGCGATTTGTATCAAGACAATGGGAAATTACCTTCTTCAAGCATCAACTTCGTAACTGCACATGACGGGTTCACCCTGCATGACCTGGTGAGTTATGACCAGAAATATAATGAAGACAATGGGGAGGATAACAAAGATGGCGAGGATCACAATATCAGCTGGAACAGCGGAGAAGAGGGCCCCACAGACGATCCGGAGATCAGGGCCTTACGGGAGAAAAGAAAACGGAATTTCCTGAGCACGCTGATTCTGAGCCAGGGTGTTCCAATGATCAGTCATGGTGATGAATATGGTCGCACTCAGCTTGGAAATAACAATGCCTATTGCCAGGACAATGAGATAGCCTGGATGAACTGGGACTGGAGTGAGGAACAGCAACGTTTGTTTGAATTTACCAAATGCATCATTGCGATCAGGAATCAGCATCCTGTAACCCACAGGAGACGATATTTCAAGAACCGCCAGATCCAGGGAGAAGGGATCAAGGACATTCGGTGGCTGAATACCGACGGTATCGATATGAATCGGGAGGAGTGGGAGACCAGTTTTATACGCTGCATGGGTATGTTGCTGAATGGTGAACTGATGCAGGAGATGGATGAGTATGGGAATAACCTGAAAGCCGACATTTTGCTGATCCTTGTAAACAGTTATTGGGAGCCGATCTCGTTTACCCTGCCGCATGAAGTATTGGGATCGCGATGGAAGGTGTTAGTAGATACGGACCATGAGGAGAGGGCCGAAAAGGAAGAGGTCGTTGAGAATGTATACAAGATCCATGCGCGATCCTTTGTGCTGCTGAAAAATCTGAAGTAAGGGGGGCGCTTCCCGATGCTTTTGACAGTTGGATGGTGTAATAGCCCCTTAACACTTCGGACATAATTATAGGGGGCTAAACCAGTTGGAGGGAATCGATAATGACGCTTCCGGGGCGTATACTGTTTCCCGGGGGTAAATTCAGGGAAAATGGGTAAAGGTTTTTAGAGGTTGAATTTTGATATGTGTTGGATTAGCACGGCTTGGTTCATAGAAAGGAGACCGCTTTGTTTCCAGATCTTCGGTCAGAATTTCTTTACAATACCATTTTCCCAGTAGCCAAAAGTGGTATCCCCTACAATCCGGATCATGGTGCCAATACCATTGATCTGGTCATCACGCCATTCTCCCCTGTATTTGTCGCCGTTTTGCCAGGTATAAAGCCCTTCTCCTTCAAAGCTTCCCCTGACAAAATCGCCTGCATAGGAATCACCGTTCA
>CAZOXI010000182.1:0-1084 GCA_964583445.1 uncultured Bacteroidaceae bacterium
TAATTCTATATGTAACTATCTATTTATTATGATCGGGTCATATCGATGCGTAATGGCACAGGATTTATAATGCTGTACTACGCTATTCTTTTAACTTGGTTATTGTTCAGGGCATATTTTTCTCCACTTTCAGGACATACAGCGACGCCGTCTTCCCCAAATTCCAGTCGGTGACCATACGCACTCATCCATCCTACCTGTCGTGAAGGGTTGCCGACTACCAGGGCATAGGGTGGTACCTCACGAGTAACCACCGCACCTGCACCGATAAAGGAATATGCACCAATGGGATTTCCGCAGATGATTGTAGCATTGGCGCCAATAGAGGCTCCTTTGCCCACCCTTGTCTCCAGATACTGGTCACGGCGGATCACCGCACTGCGTGGATTCACAATATTGGTAAATACCATGGAAGGTCCGAGAAATACATCGTCTTCACAGATCACCCCGGTATAGATCGACACATTGTTCTGGACCTTTACATTGTTGCCCAGGACAACTTCCGGGGAGACCACCACGTTCTGTCCCAGGTTACATTTTTTACCGATCACCGCCCCTTTCATCACATGGGAGAAGTGCCATATCTTTGTTCCTTCCCCGATCCGGCATCCTTCGTCGATCACTGCCGTTTCATGCGCAAAATATGATTGTTCCTGTATCACGGGTTGAAGAATTTTTTTACAGTTTCAATAATGTGTGCAAGCTGTTCCTCCTCCATTTCTGTATGAATGGGAAGACTGATTACTTTTGTACACAGCTCCTCGGTCACAGGGAAATCCCCTTCACTGTATCCCAGTTGATCATATGCAGCCTGCAGGTGCAGCGGAACGGGATAATAGACCATAGCGGGAACATCATGCGCATTAAGGAATTTCTTCAGTGCGTCGCGTTGCCCGTTGGCGACCTGGAGGGTGTACTGGTGGAAGATATGTTCAGAATCGGGATTGCGCACCGGGATCTGTAACCCGGGAATGGAATCAAAAGCGGCATCATAGGCAGCTGCCACTTCCTGGCGGGCCTGGTTGTATGTGTCGAGGTGTTGCAGCTTGATCCTCAGTATGGCAGAGATCGGAAGAGCGTCGTG
>CAZOXI010000182.1:1094-2722 GCA_964583445.1 uncultured Bacteroidaceae bacterium
CAGCCTGCATGGTGTCCAGCCTGGAATTTACACCTACATGATCATAGTGGTATCTCCTGGTCATGCCATGGTTAACGATGGAACGGATCTTTGTCCCCAGGTCGATATCGTTGGTAAACAGCGCTCCTCCATCACCGTAGGCACCCAGGTTTTTGCTGGGGAAGAAGGATGTACAGCCGATATGGCCCAGCGCACCTGCTTTTTTCGTGGTCCCGTCGGCCAGCTGATACGCAGCGCCGATGGCCTGGGCGTTGTCTTCAATTACGTACAGTCCGTTGTTGCTGGCAAACTCCAGGATCCGGTTCATGTTTGCTGTCTGTCCGAACAGGTGTACCGGTACGATCGCACGGGTTTTTTCTGAAAGCGCTTGCTGTAATTTACCAGGATCCAGGTTGAAAGTGTCCGGTTCCACATCCACGAGTACAGGCGTCAGCTTCAGGAGGGAAATTACCTCAATCGTGGCAATGAACGTGAAGGGTGTGGTGATCACCTCGTCACCAGGCTGCAGTTCCAGGGCCATCATGGCTACCTGGAGTGCATCCGTACCATTGCCACATGCGATGCAGAGATCAACACCCATATAATCTGCGAGTTCCTCCTGGAAGGACTGTACATCCGGTCCTTTGATAAAGGCCGTGGAGGTGATCACATCCTGGATAGCGCGGTCGATCTCCGTTTTATGACGGAGATACTGTCCGTGCAGATCGACCATGCGTATTTGCTTCATAGCGTCAGCCTGTTTAAATTCAGAATACGAATATAGCAATTACTGGCTGTATGCGGACGGAAAATCGGTGTATTTACGTTGATAACTATCTTCAGATTTCGAACAACCATATATCTTATGTACACTCTTTTATATTAATTTTGCTTTGTAATGGTCTGTTGACCGAATCATATCCATCATGGCATACCTTGGAAAATACATTCGTCAAATTTTATCGCGGAAGGAAGCGGTCGTTCTGCCCGGGTTCGGCAGCTTGAAGCTCACTGAGTCAAAAGGTGTCCAGGGGGAGGATGGAAAGATCGACCCACCCGGTGCTGTGGTCCGGTTTGATGCTACGCATCCGAAAGACGATGGTAAGCTGGCCGATGAATATGCATCAGGTGAGCAGCTGGACCATGAAGAGGCCAGGCAACAGGTACTGGAATTGGTGGGTGCAATCAGGTTCAAACTCGATAAAGGCGAAACCTACAACCTGGAGGGGGTGGGTACGTTTTCCAGGGATGATGACGACAGGATCCATTTTTTAAAGGATCCCAACTGGGTGATTGATCCCGCGCTGTTTGGATTGTCGTCGCTTGATCTGCTGGAGTTGGAGAATGAGGAACCGCAGGAACCGACGGAGACGCAGGGAGAAACTAAAGCTGCAGTCAAAACAGAGGAAGGTGATGCAGGAGCCGGGGAAAGTGGCGCTCTAACGGGTGAGGGAGCGGACCATGTGGAGCAGCAGGAGGATACTTTGGAAAAAGAGTCTGCAGAAGCGGGGGGTGTCCCCGGGACGAAAAAGGGACAAACTACTTCATGGCGTCACCCCGGGGTCGCAAAAGCCAGTGAGAAAAGAAAAATAGAACGTCGCCCGGTCAATAAATGGCGGGTGATCTGGATCGTGGCAGGATCTCTGATT
>CAZOXI010000182.1:2732-6640 GCA_964583445.1 uncultured Bacteroidaceae bacterium
CCGTCCTGGCCCTGATCCTGCTGATCCCCAGCGGCAATGGGCTGGAGGTTGGAAAAGAAGGGATCATTATCAGGGATACAGGGCCAGGCAGTGATGATGCTGAACAACCGGTTCAGGACGCAGGACAGCAACAGGGAGCGGAAACAGATGTCCAGGGCGATCTGGATGCTGCAGCAAGGGAATCTCTGCAGGAGGATGAGGAGATGGAAGAAGGCCCGGTGCAGCCGCCGGTCCGGGAAAACAATTATTTTATTGTCGGGGGCAGCTTTCAGAATCTTGGAAACGCCACTGAGCTGGTGGATGAACTGAAAGCTTCAGGGTATCCCGCGGAGATCATTCTTACCGAGGACAGGCTGTACAGGGTTTCCGTACAATCTTTCGCCACCAAACAGGAGGCGCTGAATGCACTTCCTGACTTGAAACAGGATGAACGGTTGGTGAATGCCTGGCTGCTGACACGGTAAAGGTCACCGGCTTAATTCACTTCTGCGCCGTTGTGGGCATCTTCGCCTGGTTCTACGAAATAGAGCTGACCGTCGCTGTTCTCAGAAAGCAGGATCATTCCCTGGGATTCAATGCCTTTGATCTTCCTGGGTGCCAGGTTAACCAGCACGCAGACCTTCTTTCCGGGCAGTTGTTCCGGGTCGTAATATTCAGCAATGCCTGAAACAATGGTGCGTTGATCGATCCCGGTATCCACGCGCATTTTGATCAGTTTATTGGTTTTCGGTACTTTTGCTGCCTCCAGGATGGTGGCAGTACGAATATCCATCTTCGTGAAATCGTCGAAGGTGATTTCTGCTTTCTGTGGTGACACCTTCTGTTCGGCTTTCCCGTTCAGCCTGCTGTTGTGCAGTTTGTCAAGTTGATACTGAATGGCTTCATCTTCTATCTTTTCAAACAGCAGTTCAGGTGTATTGATTTGGTGACCGGGCTTCAGCAGGTCGGCGCTTCCAAGTGCATCCCACCCGGGATCGGAGAGGTTGATGAAGCTCCGCAGCTTTTCCATTGAGAAAGGCAGGAAGGGATCCAGCAGGATCGCCAGGTTAGCGGTGATCTGCAATGCTATGTTCAGGATGGTCTGCACCCGTTCGGGATCGGTCTTGATTACTTTCCATGGTTCCGTATCGGCCAGGTATTTGTTTCCCAGGCGTGCCAGGTCCATGGCAAGTTTCACCGCCTCCCGGAACCTGAAGTGCTCCAGGCTTTGCTCAACCGATCCGGCGATCCGGCCGATCTCTTCCAGTACTTTTTTATCAGCATCGCTGAGCGCAGCACGTAGTGGTATCTTCCCGTCGTAATACTTATTAGTGAGTACCAGGGCACGGTTGACGAAGTTACCCAAAATGGCAACCAGTTCGTTGTTGTTTCTGTTCTGGAAATCCTTCCATGTAAAATCATTGTCTTTTGCTTCGGGGGCATTGGCGCAGAGCACATAACGCAATACATCCTGTTTGCCAGGAAAGTCTTCCAGGTACTCATGCAGCCAGACGGCCCAGTTCCTGGACGTAGAGATTTTTTCGTTTTCCAGGTTCAGGAACTCATTTGCCGGGACATTATCAGGAAGAATGAAGGTTCCTTCCGATTTAAGCATGGTGGGGAAGATGATGCAGTGAAAGACGATGTTGTCCTTCCCGATGAAATGGATCATCCGCGTCTCCTCATCTTTCCAGTATTTCTCCCAATTATCGGTGAGTTCCCTGGTGGCCGAGATGTACCCGATCGGTGCATCAAACCACACATACAACACTTTTCCGTCGGCTCCTTCCACCGGCACCGGCACGCCCCAGTCCAGGTCGCGGCTCACCGCCCTGGGGTTCAGTCCCTGGTCGATCCATGACTTGCACTGTCCGTACACATTGGGTTTCCATTCTTTGTGTTCTTCCAGGATCCACTGCTTCAGCCAGGGTTCATACTGGTCCAGCGGCAGGTACCAGTGCTTGGTTTTTTTCACCACCGGTTTGCTTCCGCTGAGCCTGGAAGTTGGATCAAGCAGGTCTGTCGGGCTCAGCGAGGTACCACATTGCTCGCATTGGTCGCCATAGGCACCGGTATTGCTGCAATGCGGACAGGTACCGGTGATGTAGCGGTCGGCCAGGAAAGTGGCTGCCTCCTCGTCGTAATACTGTTCAGTGATCTTTTCAATGAATTTTCCGGTATCATAGAGTTTTTTGAAAAAATCTGACGCCGTCTCATAATGCACCTTGTTGGAGGTCCTGGAATAGATGTCGAAGGTGATTCCAAACTCCTCAAATGCCTGTTTGTTGATGGCGTGGTACCTGTCAACGATATCCTGCGGACTTACGCCTTCATTGCGTGCCTTCAGGGTAATGGGTACGCCATGTTCATCGGATCCGCAAACGTGAATGATATCCTTGCCACGGAGCCGCTGGTAGCGGGTATATATATCGGACGGTACATACACACCGGCCAGGTGACCAAGGTGGATCGGGCCGTTGGCATAGGGAAGTGCAGAAGTAACCAGGTATCGTTTGAATGTTTTTTTCATATTTATATCACTTGTTTAGACCGTTGTCATTGCTCCGCTGAACCTTTAGCTCAGCGAAGCCAAATTACCATGCCCAATAATGAGGGTTACACTATTCTTTTTTCCAGGTTTTGGACCGCTGAAAAATCAATGCTCAGTTACGAGGGTTCCAGGGGGTGGAATTTTAATGGTTTGGACAAAGATAATAAATGATTCGGACAGAGGGATTGTACTTTATTTTTACCTTCGCAGATATGAGCAACAAGATCACACCCCCCTTCCTTAAGAAAGGTGATGCCGTGGGCATCATTGCACCCGCCCGGCGGGTGTATCCTGCGGAAATTGCTCCCTTTAAAACGTTGATGCAGCGCGAGGGCTACGGGGTGGTTGAGGCAGACAACCTGTACGGTTCCGACAGGCAATTCTCGGGTTCTGTGGAGGCGCGGCTGTGCGATATTCAACAGGTATTTATGGACCGCCAGGTGAAAGCAGTATTTGCTGCACGGGGAGGATACGGGGCTGCACAGCTATTGCCGGGGATGGATTGGGAGCTGGTCAGGGAAAACCCAAAGTGGATGGTTGGGTTCAGCGATGTTACCGCATTGCATTCAGCCCTTGGTAAATTTTTGGAGACCCTGCATGGGGTGATGCCCTTTTCCAAAGTGATGACAGCACCCCAGGATGAACAATCTTTTGATTATCTCCTGGAAATACTCCGGGGCAAACAAAAGGCTTATCGATTCACGGGCCACTCCCTGGACCTTCCCGGAGAGGTAAGCGGAAGGCTCACCGGGGGGAATCTTTCGGTACTGTATTCGCTTGCAGGGACCCGCTACGAACCTGATTATGAAGGCAGTATCCTGTTCCTGGAGGACCTTGACGAATACCTGTATCATATCGATCGCATGATGACTAATTTTGAATTACGCGACATATTCAGGAAACTTTCCGGAATGGTGATCGGCGATTTTTCGGATATGCGTGACAATGAACAGCCTTTCGGACGTGAAGCACTGGAAATCATAGCTGAAAAGGCATATAAATACAAAGTACCTTCTATGTTCGGCTTTCCTGCCGGACATAAAAAATCCAATTTCCCACTGATATTTGGCCGGGTCAGCACATTAACCATCAGGCAGGGTTCCGCTACCCTGCAGATGTACTGACCAAAATAAGAACATATGGCTGAATCACATGATTTTGGTGCTGCGGCAGAAGATTTTGCTGCCAGGTACCTGGTTTCCAGGGGGTATTGTATTCTTCATCGCAACTGGCGTTATGGACATAAGGAGCTGGATATTGTCTGCACCGACGGCAGGGTACTCGTGGTGGCGGAAGTGAAAGCCAGGGTACAGGCTGGATTTTCTCCCCCGGAGGATCTCCTGTCGGTGACAAAAGAACGCCTGATCCTTGAAGCTTC
>CAZOXI010000183.1:0-4079 GCA_964583445.1 uncultured Bacteroidaceae bacterium
ATATAAACAATTTACATCACTTTTCCTAATTTTGATTATAGATTTTTAAGTTGTACTTATAGAACATTGCAGCATTTCGAATACTATTTACAGGCAAATTTCATCCGGGTCCTATTCGAACCTGAACTTTAAGAGGATTCATGGGCACAGCTTTGAAATCTTTTTACCTATTTCACCCTGTATAGCCACAAATCATCGTTGTACCGGATATACAAGATGCTATCATGAAGTACAGGATGTGCAAATGCAAGGGTGGCCTGTCCGGCAGGAATCTGGAAGCGACTTACGATTTCAAATCCCTCTTTTGAAGGATGTGCGAGCGCTACTTCGCCCCTGTCGGAATACATATAAAACTTGTCATCCGCCAGGATAAATGAGCCTCGTTGCAAGTCGCGGGTTGAAAAGACAGTTTCTCCTGTTTCATAATCAACACCTGCCCACAATTTTCTTTTATCCGAGACGCCGAAAACTGTTCCTTCATACCGGATCAGGCCGCTTATTTTGGCATCCAGATCAGTGTTCCGGTAAATGGTATCAAGCAGTTGCTGACCCTCAACGATCCTGAACAGGGTTGTGCCCTCACCATATCCGGAGGAGTAGAACAATCTGCCATTGTCATAAATAGGTGGCAGGGCATGGTTAAAATGGCTATCGGTCAGGGGATGTTTGACCAGCACATCTCCGTTATCCGGATCAATAAGGAGAATATTATTCGTGGCGTTAAAGAGCACAAGATCTTTGTTGTTGTGGTTAATGAGTACCGGAGAGCAGTACGAATTGACCGCACTGTCGATGCTTGCCTTCCAGATAAGTTCCCCATTCATTTTATTGAGCGCAATAAAATTCGCTCCCGGTCCACCAGGCGTGAAAAAGATCTTTTCGCCATAGATCAGGGGTGATTCAGTATATCCCCATTTTACTTTCGCACCGTCGTATTCTTCCATTAGATTTACGTGCCAGATCTTTTCTCCTGTCCTGGCATCTAAACATACCACATCGCCCATTGAAGCAGCATAATAGAGGCGGTTTCCCTCCAGGGTGGGAGTTCCCCGGGAGCCTACATATTTACGAACAAATTCAGGACCGACCTCTGTTTTCCAGACCAGGTTGTATTGTGGATCGAAATGGTATACATAGCCCGTGGAGTCGATCATTCCCGCCACATAAACACCGTCTTCATTCACGGCAGGCGCCGCATACCCCTCTCCTATCCCGGTAACGGTATGCACCAATTCAGGGCCGGATTCCGGCCATTTGTCAAGCAGTCCGGTTTCGTTGTATACCCCGTTCCTGTTGGGACCTCCAAACTGGGTGATCTGGGCATTATTTTCAAGATGCAAAATGAATACCGCAGCTATAATTGCTACGGTCTTCAGATTAAAATTTTTCATATACGAGCTTTAATTTCAGGTTTTTAAGTCTAATGAATTAAATTTTTATCATCGTTGATTTAATCTGTGCTTACTTGCTCCCTGGGTCTGATATTTTGATTGAATTTTACCATGTAGGACTGCATCATTGTTTCCAGTTCTTTAGCAATATCCGGGTATTCCCTGGAGACGTCCTTCGTCTCCCCGATATCCTCCCTGAGGTTAAATAAAGATCCGGCTTCTGCTCCTACGCGGGTAGTATCTCCCATTCCTCTGTTACTACCCCCTGGTTTTTGATATTTCACAAGCAGTTTCCAGTCACCATAGCGAATAGTCGACCCGGGTACAATAAAGCGTTCATGGATCGGTTCTTCAACGCTTTTCCCAAGCATGTAAGGAAGGATATTTTTACCATCTATGATCCGGTCCGAAGGGACTTCCACTCCTGCAATCTCACAAAATGTCGGAAGTATATCAATAATCCCTGTAATTTCATCGTTTGCAGATCCAGCCGGAATTTGACCTGGCCAGCGCATGATGCAGGGAACCCTTATCCCTCCCTCAAAATCGGTCCACTTTCCATCCCGTAAAACACCTGAACTTCCATGGCCATCTACATTAAGTTGTGGCCCGTTATCGGATGCGTAGATTACCAGGGTATTTTCTGTTAGTCCGAGAGCTTCCAACTCCTTGAGTAACTCCCCAACGACCCAGTCCAGTTGTTGTACGCAATCGCCATAGACACCCTGTCGGGAATCCCCCTCGAATGCTGCCAGCGGGACCCATTTCGTATGGGGAATATTCGAAGCATAATACAGGAAAAAGGGCTGGTCTTTGTATTCACGAATAAACCTGATACTGGCTGGCTGAAAATGCAGTGTGCCAAAGCGGTCATTTTTCCCGTCGATGTCAGCAATCTTTTCAAAATTCTCATAGATGACCTTGGTGCCATTTTCATCTGCCATCATCCCCATGAAATAATCAAAACCATGGTTCAACGGATTGAATTGCGGCCATTCACCCATGTGCCACTTCCCGACAATACCCGTTGTATATCCCGCTTCTTTAAGTAGCTCTGCCACCGTTATTTCCTGTGAGTTCAGTCCCGATGAATCATGGTGGTAGATCACCTTGCCCATATCCACCCGCTGGGCATGACATCCGGTCATCAACGCAGCCCGGGTCGGAGAACATCGATTGTGCACATAGAAACTATTGAATTTCATTCCCTGTTTCGCCAGCAGATCTATGTTAGGAGTGTGGATAACATCCGAGCCATAAGCACCCAGGTCACCATACCCCTGGTCATCGGCCAGTATGAAAATGATGTTGGGTGGATCATCGGTTGCCGCTAATGCAGATAATCCGCATGTGAGGAAGGTAAAAGCTAAAAGGAGTTGAAGAGGTGTTTTCATTTTGCATTTCTTTTAATTAAATAAAACGGTCCTGGAGGCTCCCTGTTCGAGCTCAAGCTCCATCAGCTGATCTCCCACCTTCAGAGTGCAGGGATTACCCTGAAGTGAAGTAATTAAGAATTTTTTAAGTACTCCTTCTTCCCAATACAGATCTAATTCAAATCCCCCACGCGCCCTTAGTCCTTCGATCGAGCCATTTTTCCAGTCGCTGGGAAGTGCCGGAAGCAGATGAATGAGAAAATGGAAATCTGAATAATCCAGAGGCCCTTGATCATTGATGTCTGAAACAATATGGCTTTGCATCAGCATCTCAGCAATCCCGGCACATGCCCCGAAATTCCCGTCTATCTGGAAGGGGGGATGGGCATCGAAAAGATTGGGGTATAACCCGGCCTTCCTGGGGGGATCGCCTGGATTTTTGGGTTTGTCAAATGCCGGGGTGATCAAATTGTGTAAAATTTTGAGTGCATGATCGCCATCCAGGAACCTGGCCCATAAGTTGATCTTCCACCCCATGGACCATCCTGTTGCTTCATCACCACGGTAAATCAGTGACTGTTTTGCCGCATCGAACAGAGCATCATCCTTCCACGTAATATCGCTTCCTGGATGGACCCCCCACAGGTGGGAGACATGCCGGTGTTTGTTATCCGGATCGTCCTTGTCTTCAAGCCACTCCTGCAGCTGACCATGTTTTCCGATCATATTGGGTGCGATACTGTCGATCATTCCGGCAGCTTTTTCGGGCAATGGGCCATTGTCACCAACCAGCTGGCTTGCCAGCACGTAGGCTTTAAAAAGCGAACGTATGATCTGGTGATCCATGGTAGGTCCCATGACAAGCCCCCCATTCTCGGGAGAATTGGACGGTCCGCTGATCAGGTAGCCGGTAATTTTATCCTCAACTAAAAAATCAGTGTAAAAAGTCACGGCACCGGTCAGCACCGGGTAATATTTTTTCAGGAATGCAAGGTCCCCGGTATACAGGAAATGCTCCCAGATGTGATGCACCAGCCAGCCACTGCCTCCTACCCAGATGCCATGGTTGGACTTGTTGACCGGTGCAGTGGCGCGCCAGAGGTCAAAATTGTGATGTAGTACCCAGCCGTCTGCACCATAGTGTTCCCGGGCAGTGCTCTGACCAGCCTGGGCCAGCTCTTCGAGGGCAGTGAAAAGCGGCTTGTTACATTCGTCAAGACCGGTCAGGTTGGCCGGCCAGTAATTCATCTCGGTATTGATATTGCAGGTCATCTTACCCCCCCAGGGAGGATTCCGCTTGTCATTCCATATTCCC
>CAZOXI010000183.1:4089-6621 GCA_964583445.1 uncultured Bacteroidaceae bacterium
AGTGCCAGGGGCTGTCCACCGGGACGGCTGCCGGAGATCATCAGGTATCTTCCGTATTGGAACAAGAGGGTGACCAGGTCGTTGTCGGTGGAATGTTCGAAATTTTCAATGCGCTCGTTTGTGGGGATATGAAAACAAGCAGTGTCCGGTGTCTCCAATTTAAGTGATACCCGGTTAAAGTGGAACTGGTAATCGTCCAGGTGGGCAGTATACAGCTCATCAAACTTCTTTGCTCCGACCTGTTCCAGCATCTCCCTGCAGCGTTCAGCCGGATCAGCACTCACGGATTTGTAATTCTCGAAATTTGAAGCGATCACTACTTTTACAGTGGCATCATTTGCCCCGGTTACTTCCAGGTATTTCCTGTCTTTGATGATTTCTCCGCCCTGAGCAGTTACCTGCAGGTGCACTTCAAAATTGATCACACCATCTTCAACCGCTGCTGCGAGCACCATTCCATCGTCTGTGATCGATTTGATCCTGTAGTTTTTGTGAGGACTTTCCATGGTTAGCCTGAATGAGACGCTTCCAGGTTCATCGGCTGAGATCCTTGTGATAATGGCCTTATCCGGATAGGAGGCAAAGCTTTCCCTGGTGTAGCGGACACCATCTACATGATAACTGACACTAGACAATGCCCTGGTCAGATCGAGCTCACGCCGGTACTGCTCTGTCAAATCATGACCGGGAAATTCAAGGTAGAGATCTGCACAGGGCTGGTATTTTGGCAATCTTAATGGGATACTCATAAATTCTTCCATCGCCAGGTGTTCTGCTTTTCGTTGCATTTCCCTGGCCTTCTGGAAGTCACCCTGTCGTTCGTGCCGTCTCATCTCCTGAAGCAGTGCCCTGATATCGTCCAGGTATTCCACTGCGCCGGGATGGGCATAGTCCCTGGGCCGGCCGGTCCAGATGGTAGATTCGTTCAGCTGAAGCCGCTCGCGGACAGGATTGCCAAACACCATTGCACCCATTGTGCCATTTCCTAAGGGTAAGGCCTCGGTCCACTCCTCAGCAGGTTGATCATACCAGAGCACCAGCGCATCATCATCCTTTTCGCCTGGTGAGGGATTGCAACCCGAAAGGAGCATTCCATTGATGATTATGACAGCTGATAATGTGCTTGTTATCTTCATCGTTAAGTGTCTGTAAGTTGATAATTTCCGGAGCGCATGTCAGGATGACCGGTTCACCAATAAAGTGTTACAACCGGTAATATTCTTCCCAGCCTTTGCGGGGTTCATGACCCTTCAGCAGTTTGTTGGCTTTCCTGTTGTTGGTAATCTTTTTCCTCCTGGCATCAAATTTTAATTTACCCCCCAGTCGCTGGGCGATACAACCCAGCATAAATACCTGGGTGAGTGGTCCTGCCACAGCGAATGATGAATTACAATAAGGGTCTTTGCCCGAGGCGGCACGCAGGAAATTTTCCATATGATCCTTCGAAGTTTCACTCTCCGGCAACTCAGGTAATTTGCCCTGCATCTCCTCCATCTTTTCCGTGGGGATGATCTGATGCATATCGGCGTGTGTACCTCCAACAATAGTTAAGTCATCACTGTAAATGATTTTGCCTGTTCTGGGGACTTCCATCTCTTCCGGCATTTCTTTTGGACGGGCTGGTCTGTTTTCCACGCCGTCGTACCAGTTAATGGTCATCGCCGGCATCCCCGGTCCCCGCTCTGCAAAATCGAACGCGATCGTAGTAGCTAACGGGTAAATGTAATCATTCTGACCTATAAGTTTCTCTGCGCGGATCTCATGGGGTAGTCCAAGTTCCAGGTAACGGTGTATGGAATCCAGCGTGTGTGGTCCCCAGTCACCAAAAGCACCATTGCCATAATCGTACCATCCCCGCCAGTTACCGGGATCATACTTTTCATTGTAGGGGTGTTTGGGAGCTGTAGCTGCCCATACATCCCAGTTCATTCCTTCCGGCATGGGCTGTTTCGGGGGGAATCCCTTAACATCACCCCAGGGGTGCCAGCGTCTGCCTTTGTTCATACTGGCATCCACTTTCCTGACATTTTTTAGAATCCCTGCATCCACCCATGACTTGAACTGAAGACGCTGATTCGTGGAATGGCCCTGGTTGCCCATCTGGCACATCACCTTATATTTCTTTTCAGCCTCTATCAGCAATTCACACTCTTCAAAGGTATGGGCCAGTGGTTTCTCCACGAAAACGTGTTTTCCGAGTGACATGGCAAGCATGGTAATCGGAAAATGTGAATGGTCCGGCGTACCAATAATACACGCATCAATCTCATTCGCCATGGCATCGAACATTTTTCTGAAATCATCAAACACCCTGGCTTTGGGGCACAGTGATTTCAACTCATCGGTACGGGAAGGGACAACATCGCACAGTGCGACACAGTTGGCCAGCCCTGTTCGCATGGCCCATTGTCCTATTTTCCCAGCCCGGTTGGCGCAGCCAATAATCGCGATGTTTAATTTATCGGATGCTGCAATCCTGCCAAGTGCCACACCAGGCATCGTACTGAATGTCGTTGCCGCCAGTGCAACAGC
>CAZOXI010000184.1:0-1405 GCA_964583445.1 uncultured Bacteroidaceae bacterium
TTCCGTTTCATTGCCCAGACCGGACTGAGGGAAATCTTTACCGCTACTGCACTCCTGCTCATCGTGGCCATCGCAGTGATGATGAACCTGGTGGGACTCTCTCCTGCCCTCGGAGCGTTCCTGGCGGGCGTGGTGCTGGCCGACAATGAATACCGGCACGAACTGGAGGCGAATATTGAACCCTTCAAGGGACTCTTGCTGGGACTTTTCTTTCTGGCTGTCGGGGCCAGCATCGACTTCAACCTGTTGCTCGAACAGCCCGGGTTGGTATTTGCATTGCTGGTCATCCTGGTCGTGGTAAAATTCATCGTACTGTTCCTGCTGGGCCGTGCGTTCGGACTGCGCGGCGTACAGGGCATGCTGTTCTCCCTTGTCCTGGCACAGGGCGGGGAATTTGCCTTTGTACTGATCTCCTATTCCATGCAAAACCAGGTTCTCAGCCCGGAAGTTTCAGGGATCCTGCTGATCGTTGTGGCACTCTCAATGGCGTCCACACCCCTGCTGTTGCTCCTGAACGAAAAGGTGATCCGGCCCATGATGGAGGATACAACCAATGAACAGGTGGCAGATGTGATTGACGACGGGGAAACACCTGTGATCATCGCAGGCTTCGGCAAGTTTGGCGTGGTTGTGGGCAGACTGCTCATTGCCAATGGATATACTGCCACGGTGCTGGACGACAATCCCGACAATATACAGGTATTGAGAAAATTTGGATTCAAGGTCTATTACGGAGACGCCACGCGTTCCGCCCTGCTGCATGCCGCAGGATGTGATACCGCAAAGGCGCTGGTGATCGCAGTGGATGACATGCCAAAGGCGCTTAAGATTGCCGACCTTGCCCAACGGGACTTCCCGCACCTGGAACTCATCGGCCGGGCTGTCAGCAAACAGCACGCATACGAATACCTCAAAAGGGGCATCACCAATTACGAACACGAAACGTTCAGCGCAGCCCTGCACGTGGGGATCAAAACCTTGGTGAAACTCGGCTTTACTCCCTACCAGGCGCACCGTGCGGCCAAGATATTCAGGCACCATAACAACACCATCGAAAAGGAACTCTTCAGACATTATGATGAAGACGAAAAGAAATACCTCAGCGAATCCATGCGGTTCGCCGACGAGCTCGAAGACCTGCTGAAATCAGAAAAACAACAGTCCATCCATGCCTTCGACACGGCCTGGGACAATACCTCGCGGCGTGAAGAAGCCGCCGAAGTTGCCGGACAAAACAGTGCTGAAGGTCAGGAAGAACAATAACGCCAGTTCCTGATTCATTCTCCTGGGAAAATGCCTTGAAGAACAGCTTCATTATTGGGAAAGCAATTCTATGTAACAGCACAGCTCCCATTTACAGGAACCGCTCCCTCTTTTGCAGGTTCAGCAGACCGAACAGGATGAA
>CAZOXI010000184.1:1415-6602 GCA_964583445.1 uncultured Bacteroidaceae bacterium
GGATGAAAACGATACTCGAAAATCCCATAAACAACCTGTTCTGACGAATGGTTTCCTGCCATACTACTTCATTCACATCGCCGGGGACCTTAAAAGGATTCAAATATATATTCCATTTTGAATGTTCCAGCGGCTCGCCCAGGATCAGGAAGGCTAACCCGATGATCACCAGGATCACCGCCGCAGCGTTTCCGCTTTTCACCAAAGTGGAGATCATGAATCCAAGCGAGGAGGTGAACAGTACCAGGACCATCAACTGTAGGATCATCCTGAAAATCGGAAAACTCATCAATGCATAATAAGCGATAGAAGCGAATGGGAACAGGAGCAAAAAGACCAATACCAGCACCATCACGTACCTTAGCAGCCAGACTTTATACCGGTAATCGGGAATCCCGAAAATAATTTCCAGTGTCCGCTGGTCCGCATCATTCTGGATACCAAATGCCGACGGGTAGAACACCAGCAATATGGCCGGGAAGGATAGGATGCCATAAATATCTACCAGTTCTATCTCGCTCTCCTCGAAAGCCATGATCGTTCCAAATAAAAGAAAAAAGATCAGTGCGGCAAGAATGAAATAACCGAATTTTCCGCCAAAAATGATCCGCATGTTATACCTGGCCAATCGTGCCAGGTTGATGATTGTAGATCTGTATCCGTGCGTGCTCATCTATTCTTCTTTGTTATTATGCAACAACCACAAATAGGCATCCTCCAGCAGTGGCAACTCCTCTTCTGCATTTTCAAATGGTCGCTGCTCTGAAATACAACGTACCCTTACTTTGTCTCCGTCCTTCATGTGATGGATCACCAGCTTGTCACGCATCAGTTCCTCAAAAGAAGCTGCATCCAACAATGTTTTCCATACCCTCCCCCGGGCAATATTCGTCATCTCTGCCGGGGTTCCGCCAAACAACACTTCTCCCTTGTTGATCACTGCCATGGTGGTACACGAACTGGAGATATCCTCGATAATATGCGTGGAGAAAATAACGATCCGGTTGCGACTGAGCTCTACCAGGAGGTTCCTGAAACGGATCCTTTCCCTGGGATCCAGGCCGGCAGTGGGTTCATCCACGACCAGTATCCGGGGAAGATGCAGCAGGACCTGAGCAATGCCGATCCGTTGCTTCATTCCGCCTGAATAGGCGCGGATCTTTTTCTTCCTGTGTTCCCACATGTGCACCGCATCAAGCACCTCCCGGATCCGCTTTTCGCGGGTCTCCACATCGGTGATGCCCTTCAATATCGCCTGGTAATCAAGGTACGCCCCGGCCGACATGTTTTCATACATGCCAAACTCCTGCGGCAGGTACCCGATCAGCCCCTGCAACTCCTCCCGGCGCTCCTGTGTATCGATCCCGTTGATCCATATTTTCCCGTAACTCTGGTCCAGGATGCCGCAGATAATACGAATCATGGTGGACTTGCCCGCACCATTGGGCCCGAGCAGGCCAAACATCCCCGTTCCGATCTCCAGCGAAACACCTTTGAGCGCCTTGAAGGTATCGCGGCGGCTCCCGATACCGGGAATCAGCCTGATCAACAGGTAAAACCAGCGATACATCTTCCGGACACGCTTAACATCAAAATCCGCACTCCTGACCTGTCGTGCCACATGCTCCGTGGCAAGAGCCAGGTACCACACTGCTCCTGCAAATACAGATAAAAAGGTATTGTCCCATATACCATAGAACACGACCAGGACCAAGAGCGGACCACCATACTGGACAGATCGCTTCAGCCAGGTAAGCCGGCGTTGCGAATAATACCTGCGGAAACTTTGAATGATCAATAATATATAAGCGTATACAACCACCGATGTGATCCATTGCCAGAAATTACTCACCAGGTAGAACCATGAAAAGTACACCAGGAAACCCAGCAGGGGCACCTGCCATACCAGCGCATCGAAATTCGGTCTGAGCAGGCCGCTCCTGCCGTCGGACACCATCTTACTATCGCTGTTGCTGCGTGAAGCCTCCTCACCCGGCCGTTCGTCAACCGGTCGGTGCGCATCTGACTGCCCGCCAACGGACAGTTTCTCACCCGGCCGTTCGTCAACCGGTCGGTTGTCCCTGCGCACTACATACATCCTTCTTCCTGACCTGAATTCCCGTACTGTCTTACTTTCTCTGCCATAGATCTTTACCAGGTTGGCAATCTCGATCTTCAGCTCCTCGTTTTCAGGAATAATGCGTCCTGTGGCTTTGCGCAGGCTGCTGGATATGAACCAGTAGCCCAGTGGAAGCCCCCCGACAACAAGGAGCCATGCTGCAATCCTCCACATGAATGGATCCACGTATACCTGCACAAGGATGATCCCGGCTACTTCAAGCACGAGCAGCATGATCCTGGTCCCCGGCCCCAGGCTGCGGAACCAACCCAGGGTCTGCTCCATTCCGTTATACAACATTGGAATAAAAACCAGTGTCAGGATCGTGCTCACGCTCAGTCCACCAATTACAGTGATCGCGAAAGGTGGCCCGATCGCTTTTACATATTCAGCCTTCCCCATGGCCAGCGGCAGCATCGCCACACAGGTAGTGATGGTGGTGATCAGGATGGGGCGCACGCGCGACATTCCACCAAGCATGATCGCCCTGTTCTTACCGTAACCGCGCCTGCGCAGGATATTGATGAAGTCGATCAGGATGATGGCGTTGTTGACCACCACGCCGAGCAGGATCATAAAACCCATCAGGGTGTTGGCATTGAAGAGGGAATTGCCAGTAACAGTAAGCAGAAAAAAGGATCCGATGGCTGCAAACGGGATCGACAGCAACAGCACAAACGGGGTCACGAACGATTCGAAGATCGCAGCCAGGATCATGTATACCAGCAGGATAGCAATGATGAAAAGCAACCGGAAATCATCGAGTCCCGAATCCTCCTGCACCATCTCTATCGCTACTCCAGAAGGAATATTTGCATTTTCAATGACATCAGCAATCTCACTTCGTGCATATTCCAGCAATTCATTGGAATCGAATACGTCCTCCTCGAAACGGTACCGCAGCTCTACCTGTTTCTCCTGGTTGACCCTGTTGATCTCTCGCATACCCCGCGCAAAATAAATATCCGATATGGTTTGCAATTCATACGAAGTCTCCTGGTCCGCATCCGGGATATCCAGCTCGCGAAGCTCATTGATGGTCTTTTCCTCATCCTCCTCATCATCGTAGTCGTCATATCTGATCACGATCTCGTATTCCTCGTCCCCCTGGCGAAAATTCACACCCGAACTGATCTGGCTCTGGAACACATTCAACTCATCGCGCACCTCACCGACTGTGATCCCGTAATCTGACATCAGCAGGCTGTTCAGGTCCAGGTGTACCTCGGGCTGATTCTCCCGCACTGAGATCCTGACCGACCGGATATTGTCCTTTTCTTCCAGGTAAGATTCAATATCTTCGGCAACCTCCACCATCAATGCGAAATCCTGACCCTTCATCAGCAGGTATTCTTCATCCTGTCCTATCCCCATCAGGCGCTGGAAACCTGAAGATCCTCCGGCATTGCCACCGCCCCGGCCACCGCGCGAACTGCCCTGACTTTCAGATGCCGAAGTGGTAATGTCATCTGCAGGGATATCGTCCAATTGATCCATGATATCTGACTGGATCTCGTTGAAAGATCGTTTGTTGACATCCCGATAGTCTTCCCTCAAGAGAAGGGTGACCATGGCTTCCTCTTCCTCAATACTGGAGATGACTTCCTTCCCTTCCTCCACTTCCAGGAGCACCTGTTCAATCTGCGCCACCACATCATCGGTAGCCGCCAGCGTGGTGCCCGTCCGCATGGTCACGTACAGATTGACCTGGTCGGTTTCCAGCTCACTCAGTTGTGTCACGGAAACCGTCATGGAGATCACAATGGTAGCAAAGAACAGTACCAGCACCCCGATGATGGTTGGACCGGGATTGCGCATGGCCGTCTTCAGCAATGCGAGATACAACCGGATACCCCTGTTGTCAAGCGACACCTCCTGGTAGACCTCTCTTTTTCTGTGCCTGCTGCGGGAAATGATCACATGTACCACCATGGGGATCAGCAGCAGGGAGACCAGCAAGGAAACAATGAGTGTGGAAATGATCGAAACTCCGATATGTTTTCCGAACAACTGGACCAGGTAGTTGGAGGAGAACAGGAACGGGACAAAAACAGCGATCGTAGTCAGGGTGGCCGCCACAATAGCACGCCACACTTCTTTCGTCCCCTGTACTACAGAAGCAGTGCTTCCCACCCCTGTGGATCTGAGTCGGTATATATTTTCCAGCACCACGATGGAGGTATCCAGCAACATGCCCACAGCAAGTGCGATTCCCATAAGGGTAAGCGAATTAATGGAAATGTCGGTGGCAAAAAAGAAATTAAATGCAGTAAAGACTGAAACCGGGATGGCCAGGGCTACGACCACCACAAGACGGATGTTCCGCAGAAAGACCCACAAAACAAAGACCGCCAGCAATCCACCCAGGATCGCCAGGTTGATAATCTGGTCGATATTCCGCTCCATGGTCGCCGCCTGGTCGTCCTGGATAATGATCTCTATACCGAAGTTTGCATTGGCATGGTTCAACGTTGCGATCCTTTCCCGCAATGCATGGGACAGTTCAATAATATTGGCCTGCGCGTCATGTACCACCCGGATGGATACGGCATCCTTCCCGTTGATGCGGCTGATGCTCTCCTCCTCCTTCTCTCCATAATAAACGGTTGCTATATCTTTCAACTGCACAGCATTCCTGCCTTGTCCGATCACCAGCTCCTCGACCTGGGAGATCTCATCATATTCAGCATTCAGGTAGACGAAATAGCGGAGTCCGCCCTCCCGGATCATTCCACCGTATTGCCGCATGTTCATATTCCTGGAAAGCACATTTCTTACCCGTGAAGGTGAGATCCCATAGGCATCACACATTTGCCGGTTCAGGATGATATCTACCGATTTCTGCCGGCCACCGAACACATTCACAGCAGCCACGCCGTCAATATTCAGCAGTTCCGGGGTGATGTGCTGGTCCACGAAGTTCCGCACACGGTCAATGCCACCTTCACCCAGTGTCTGTAAACTCATCAGGACATTGGAACGCGTATCGGTATCCACCTTTTCCACGCGCAGTGTGAATTCATCCGGAAGTGAGTTGCGCAGTGCCGCAACGCGTTCATCCAGCTTCA
>CAZOXI010000185.1:0-6598 GCA_964583445.1 uncultured Bacteroidaceae bacterium
TTAAATCTATTAAAATGGAAAAAACAACATTGTTCTTGTTTTGCGGCCTTATAGGCTTTGCAAGTATATTTTGCTCCTGCGAGGATACAATCGAGGAGGATCCAAACGAGAAGGAGGTTCTGGAACAGTCGGCCTGGACCAAGCATGAAGTCCCTGTACTAGAAAAAGGGGGTAATGCAGATTGGGATGAAGGATTTTTTGGATTTCCCTCCGTAGTCTATGTTGATAGTGTTTACCATTTATGGTATTCTGCGACAAAACCAAATGGCATATTTGCTATTGGTCATGCAACTTCTGAAGATGGTATTTCTTGGACAAAGGATTCCGCCAATCCGGTGTTGGAAAAAGGTGCTTTCGGGAGCTGGGATGAAAAGTGGGTGTATATTCCCAGCGTTTTACATGTTGGTTCAACCTTTCATATGTATTATATCGGTAGGGATAAGAAAGATCATGAACAAGTCGGATATGCCACGTCACCTGACGGAGTGATATGGACAAAGCATTCTGGGAATCCGGTTCTTAAAAGTGGAACCACTGACTCGTGGGATGCCGGACATACTGGTCCCGGAGCTGTTATTTACTCAAATGACACTTTTCATATGTGGTATAATGCAAGTAGTAGTTTTGGCAGTAATGTGTTTAAGATAGGATATGCCACTTCACTCGATGGAACCTCATGGATCCGTCACCCTGATAATCCGGTGATGGATAATGGTGGGAATGGTAATTGGGACCATCCCCGGACACAAGCAGCAAGCGTGATCTTTAACGGCTCAAACTATGAGATGTGGTATGGTGGTGGATATTTCATGGGCTGGAAGATCGGACATGCTACATCCCAGGATGGAATAGAGTGGGAACGTGATACCAATAATCCAGTCCTGAATGTGGGGACCTCAGGTGCGTGGGATGACAAATTTGTAGCATTTCCCTCAGTGATGTACGATTCGAATTCTTTGAAATATAAGATCTTGTACCACGGGTGCGATAGCAAAGAGATCGCCGCTATTGGTTATGCTGAAAAGGATACCAATAAAAAAATTTGCCTGCGCTAAGCCTTCAATTGCATGGGTAGATACTGTTGATGTATCAGGAGTTAATGTAATTTCATACATATTTCCTAATCCTAGTCCTGTGCTTTCAAATCGAATTGTCTTACTTGTTCCGGTATTTAATGTAATATCTACATCAGCCATACTCCAATCCGACCAACTGCCTGTTTTTGTCAAAGTAAGATTATTACGCTCGCGTTATTGCACTAGTTTTAACCGGGCCATGCTAACTGGAAAGAAAGGGCTTTCTCCATCTTCCTTCTTTTTTTTATGGGTGAAATACACCCGAAATACATTGTCCTTTTCAGGAATCAACCCCAATGGAGTGCGCATCTGCTGCGAATAATCCTGATTGGGAAATATATTGACCAACTTTCTGTAAGGCCAGTGCTTACCGTCTTTGGAGATGCTATATCCGATGATGTTTGCATTGGAGATTCCTTCGGCTGAATCAATATCTTCGATCTTACTTTGAAAAACAGCAATATAGCGACCATCATCAAGCCGTGTTACCACAGGATTTTCAGAGAATCTTTTTGACAGCATCGCAGATTTGATATCATAAGCCCTCTCCCAAG
The DNA here is from genome assembly GCA_964583445.1 of uncultured Bacteroidaceae bacterium. Taxonomy (GTDB): domain Bacteria; phylum Bacteroidota; class Bacteroidia; order Bacteroidales; genus M55B112. The sequence continues at coordinate 1,631 of CAZOXI010000185.1, forward strand.
GTCCTGAAAGATGGTCGGCCCGTGCCAGCCCTACAATATATTTACTTTGCCTTGGGTCGTGCCAGTGGCCACCATAAAAGGACATCCATGAGCCATCTTCAAGTCGGTATGGATTGAACGATGCGACGGATTGCTGTCCTTCCCAGTCCTCACCAGGCTTTTCCTCTATGACTTTAATACTGAGATGTTGCTGTCCTTCAAGCTTATTTGGTTCTACCCATTCCGGGTACATGATAATATCAACATCCTCGTAAGGCCCTTCAATTCCCTCACGACCAAGATGAATGGAGGCAGCCCGAAATACACGTCCGTAATAGTCTCGTGTCCGAAGTCTGTTCGGATCTTTGTATTGCCTTATCCCTCCCGTGTAGGAGATGTAAAAAATATTCCACCGATTTTCTATTTCATTGAATTCTGCAGCGGTAATCCACACCTCTTTTTTCATATTAACAGGCGACTGGTCGTATTGCAGACTATGCTTAAGTGTTCTTATACGTGTCCAGTTAAAACCATCTTTACTTTTCCAAAGAGATGCCCGCATGTCCTGACGTTCTTTGTCAAACATTTCCCCGACAAACATATAGTAAATACCGTCCTGAACAACTACCTGTCCCGTTTCAAAGCCCGTCTTATTTTCGGAAGCAATCACATCCTCATGTGACCTGCCAATAACGGGCTTGTCATAATCTTCGATGGTGACAAGTTGTCCCGGAAAGTTGGCTTCTTGCGCCTTCAGGGGGATGTTTGCGAAAAACAGGAGTGTTGCTGCAAAGAGAAAAGGATTTACATTATCTTTAAATGCTAATTTTTGTTTCATCTGGCTAAGAGTTGCGTTTTATCCATATTGTTTCAACTTATATTAACAATATATCATTGATGCGCATCAAATGCAGGAAATACTGCTCAAACTATTCACAAAAATACAAATTCTCCAAAAAAAATATGCCATTTCACTGGCGGAAGTTTTTAGAGAGAATACTCTTGCGGGAGTGAATTCGCATGGTGTTAACTGCAAAATCCGGTGTCATTGAGCACCTAATTCCAGATAAAAATGACCACTCATTCCGGAAATCACTGAGCACCCTAAACCGGAATTTAAGTATATCTGCATCAATAATAAGTGATTTACTGATTTTAATGAAAACCGACTGCTCACTGCAAATCGGAGAAGAGTGGTCAATTAGTCCAGTTTTTTCAATCAAACAGTGCCAGTTTTTTCGCCAGCCTCCCTGCAAATCCCAGTAAAGCAATGTAAAATCTTACATTAAAAGAATAGTTAATTATAATCATTCAATCCCATAAATCCCTGTAAAAGTTGAAGATAGCTCAATTAGCCTTACTTTTTGGTTTCTATTTTGAGGTTAGAAAGTCAAAAAAACTATCCCGATTTACTTCATTGAATTCAGAATCGGGATAGTTTTCGAGGAATATGGCAGGTAATTTCGAAGATTTGTTTGAATATTTCATCTCATGCGCATAAAGCATACCGTCTCTCTCTTCAATATAGTCTATCTCTTTTTGAGTGTAGGTTCTCCAGAAGAATTTATTTGCCGAGATCCTGTTATTAGAAAGGTACTTTTGTCGTTCAGAAATACAGTAATTTTCCCAGAGCTGACCTACATCATTTCGAATATTAACAGGATTAAGGTTTGCAATTAATATATTTCGAATACCATTATCCCAAAAGTAATAGCGGGGTGTTTTTGTATACTCATTTCTCATGTTCCGGCTAAATCCCGGAAGTGAGAAAATTATAAACATCTTCTCCAGTATATTAAGGTAGCGCTGAACAGTCCTTACATTGACCTGAAGTCTGCCGGCCATTTCTGAATATGAAATATCCTGACCTATCTGGAAAGCAATTAAGCGCAATAGATTTAATACAAAAACAGAATCTTTTTGAAGATCAAATTCAAGGATGTCCTTGAGCAAATATCCGTTTTTTATTCCATTCAGGATCTCCTCCTTTTGGTCATTTCCTGGCTCTAATAAGACCTGAGGATACAAACCGTAGATGAGCTTATTATCTAGTAACTTTCTAGCTTCCAGGAAATCTTCATTTAGCTCTTCCTGAGAGAACCCAAATAGATTTAATAATATACTTCTGCCAGTTAAGGGTTCGCCTATCTGATTATAGAGATCGAAAGAGGAAGACCCTGTAAAAAAAATACTGATATCAGGGATGTTGTCAACAATTAGTTTCAGATTGATCCCAATGTTTGGGATTTTTTGTGCTTCATCTATGTATAGATGTGTATAGCCAGAGGTGGTTGATTTCAGCAGACTCAGTTTTTGACTGGAAAAGATTTCCTGGATATCAAAATCCTCACCGGAGATGATCAGGGATTTACCCGGTATTTCTCCTGCAACCTGGTTCATGAGAACGGTTTTTCCTGTTCTCCTTGCGCCAAATAATCCAATAGCAAATCCGGGCTTTAAATTGTCAGTTATATATGGAAGAAGTTTGCGCGATATCATGATGTTTCATAAAATCCTATGCTAATATACATAAAATTGACTAAATATACATATATGAGCACACGTATTATATTAAATACATGTATAGTGACATATTAAAACCGGTTAGCTTTGGTGCCAGTTTTTTTCGCCAGCTTTCCTGTAAATCCATGTAAACCAGTGGAATATTTTACATAAAAACAACAGTTTATTATAATCGTTTAGAAACATAAACCTCTGTTAATGTTGAAGATAACTCAAATATCCTGACTTCTTCAGCCCAAATAATAAATCAAAAAAAAAGGATACTCATAATCAGGGGTCGCTGGTTCGAGCCCAGCTGGACCCACAAAAACAGAGTGAGAGTGAAGAGCGACCGCGTGCGCTAAAGCTTTAGCGGTGGCGCAGAGCGATGAACTTCACTCTGCTTTTTCTTCACTCTCACACTCACACTTATTCTTGTAGGTGGTTTTTTCTTTGTTGCCAGTTTCTTGCCAGGATTTTTGGGAGAGGTTGGTAATGGTTACCACTTATGTAAAGGTTTCTTGGAAATCTTAACACAATGAATTATATATGTAAAGAAAAGTTGAATTTCTTTACAAAAGGCTGTTTCTTTGTAAAGAAAAATCAAAAATCTTTACATTATGAGCAATAAAATCAATTGGCAGCCGAAAGAGTTACCCTTAGCTGTTGACGTTGAGTCAAAGGCCGTTTTAAAAAGACTGCCCAGGGCTCATGCTGCGCTGGCAGAACTCAAAGGCATTGCATCAACAATACCCAATCAATTGGTTTTAATTAATACACTTGGATTGCAAGAAGCCAAAGATAGCTCGGCTATTGAAAACATCATCACCACGCATGATGACCTGTACAAATCAGGACTCAATTTTGATACATTCAATTCATTAAGCGCAAAAGAAGTACAGAATTACATTGGTGCTTTAAAAGTTGGCTTTGAGTTAGTCACTAAAAATGGAATGCTGACTATTAAAACCATACTTAAGGTTCAGGAAATACTGGAAGAAAACAATGCCGGATTCAGAAAACTTCCCGGAACAGCCTTAAAGAACTCTGCCAGTGGAGAGACCATATATATTCCTCCACAGGATGCCGATAGAATAAACCAATTAATGTCGAATCTGGAAAAATTCATTAATGAACCAATTATCAGCGACCTGGATCCGCTGATAAAAATGGCAATCATTCATTTTCAGTTTGAAAGTATCCATCCTTTCTATGATGGCAATGGAAGAACAGGGCGAATCATAAATATCCTGTACCTGATCCTTCAAAATCTTCAAAATCTTCCTGTTCTTTACCTGAGTAGTTATATAATCAGAACTAAACCTGAATATTACAGGCTGCTTCAACATGTACGAGAGACGAATGGTTGGGAGGAATGGATTTTATACATGGTAGAAGGTATTGAACAAACTGCAATTGAAACAATTGGATTAATCAGAGATATTAAAGAACTGATGCTCAATTTCAAAAACAGGCTCAGGGATAATTACAAATTTTATAGTCAGGATCTGTTAAACAACCTGTTCAAGCACCCGTACACGAAAATAGAATTCATTGTTAATGATTTAAATATATCAAGGATAACCGCGGCAAATTATCTAAATAAGCTGGCAGAAGACGGATTAATCAGAAAGGAGAAACTTGGAACCGGAAATTATTATATTAATGAACAGTTGTTTGAGCTGTTATCAAGAAGATAATCCATAATGGCGCCAGTTTTTTCGCCAGTTTTCCTGTAAATCCATGTAAACCAGTGGAATATTTTACATAAAATGAACAGTTAATTTTAATCCTTCAAAAACTTAAATACTTGTAAACATTGAAGATAGCTCAATTATTCCAATTATTTGGAGATGAATAATATATCGTAAAAAGAACACTCATAATCAGAGGGTCGCTGGTTCGAGCCCAGCTGGACCCACAAAAACAGAGTGAGAGCGCAGAGCGATGTGAGAGCACTCTGTTTTTTCTTCACTCTCACACTCCTTCTCACTCTGATTTAAGTGGGTGGTTTTTTTGCTGGCGCCAGGATTTGGGGGAAGGTCGGTGTCCGTTGACACCAAACAGGCTGCTCACCTATGTCCGGACAAGGGTGGTCAATGCCTCCATTTTTTCAACCTTACCCAGGGGGTGTTGCGACCTCTTGGAAAACCCCCGCGCTACTGTCTGAATATTTCCAGATATTCATGCAGCGCGTACAGTCGATTCCGGGAGTATCCGGTCATCTCCTGCAAAATACCAAGCTTTTCCAATTCGCTAATTAAGCGATTTGTAGTTGCTGCCGTAACCCCGAGTTTTTGTTCTGCCTCCCGTGGAGAGACAATCGGAGAAGAATACAATTGCAACAAAAACTTTTTCGCCAGTTTTTCTCTTTTTCCGAGACTTTTAATCCGTTCCCGGTATGAATCCCGGAGCGTTCCAATTTCCACAAACGTTTTTTTGCTGTTGTGTGCGGTTTGGATTACCCCAGTGAGGAAAAACCGTAAC
>CAZOXI010000186.1:0-6595 GCA_964583445.1 uncultured Bacteroidaceae bacterium
AATCAGGCATCATCATTTCGATGTTGTCCTGATGGATGTTCAGATGCCGGTTATGAATGGCTATGAAGCAACAAAATCCATCAGGGAATCAGGAGGAGATATCTCAAAGATCCCGATTATTGCAATGACAGCAAACGTATTGAAAGAAGAAGTGAAGTCCTGTTATGAGGCTGGCATGAATAATTTCATAGGCAAACCATTTAACACGGAAGAGCTGATTCAAAAAATTTATAACCTCATTCATACAGAAACCTAAGATCATGATAAAAGAAAAAACGAAATTATTTATTGTAGACGATGAACCCTTATTGTCAGAAATGTTAACGGACTATTTGATGGAACAGCATCCCGGATTTATTATAAAATCCTTCCCAACCGGGGAAGCTTGCCTGGAACATTTATACGAAAATCCGGATGCCGTAATCCTTGATTATTATTTGAATTCCAGGGAAAAAGATGCTTCGAATGGAATCGATATTCTTAAAGAAATTAAAAAGGAAAATAAGGTGTTACCTGTCATCATGCTTTCGAGCCAGGAAAGGTATTCCATAGCAACCCAAACGATCATGTATGGCGCTGTTCATTATGTGATAAAAGGGAAGGACGCATTTCATGAAATTTATGAACTTATAAAAGCTAATGTGTCAAATGGTTGATTTATCATTCCTGGAACAATTTACGTTGGGAAACCCTGCCAAGATGAGAAGATATATTTCCATGTATCTCAAAATGGCTCCGGAAACATTTGAAAGAATGCATCAGAATATTGAAGATGAATCGTGGCCGGAATTGGCAGTAAATGCCCACTCTTTGAAACCACAGGCTGAGCTGATGGGGATCGAAATATTAAAAGAATTATTGATTGATATTGAGAATAAAGTAAGGAGTGATCAGACTGAAGAAGTGGCAGTTCTCTTCACAAAAGCCAGGAGTATCCATGATGATGCTGAAATTTTCTTGCAAGACTATATCCACATTGATTGATAGGACACTTACCAAAATCGTATAAAAAATGAAAATAATCAGAGGTATAAGTATATTCTTACTGTGTATTGCATCAGTACCCGGATATGGTGATGAGATTAAAAAACCTGGAAATAATACAAGATCATCTACCATTGGAACTTTTACATATCTTTCAAACGGAAAACCTACAAATTGCAAAATATATCTGCCTGCCGCATTTGATAAGAATAAAAATTTGCCGGTCATCTATTTAATCGATTTTACGGAACAACATTTTAAACTTGCAACTGATGAATTTGAGAAAGTGATATACGGGGTGGAACAGATCAAAGGGTTAGATGCATTGGTAGTCACTTTGGATCACATCCCTGACATCGATGCTGAGCCTTCCTCTTTTGAAGAACAGTACCATGTTTATAAAAGCATGGCGGCCCATGTTCATGGCACCTACACCAACAATTCTTCCAGGACATTTATTGGAAAAGGGAGTGAAGGTGGTTTGGTGCTCATGGCACTTTTTCTTGAAAACCTGGAAACCCCTGTATTTGACAATTTTATTGTTACGGATCCTTCCCCCCTCTATTCTTCTGCTATCGCTGCGCTTCTTGAAAATCAAAATTTCCCTCAAAATATAACGAACAAGAAGCTGCATTTTTCTTTTTCAACAAGCAATGAACCTGTAAAATGCAACAAACTTATTCAGCTGATCGAAGAAGCCCAATTTCCGTGGTTGCAGTTTAAATCGATTGAATACACGGATAGTCATTACGAAAACACCTATCCAATTTCATATGCTGCCGGAATTAAATATGTGTTCGCTAATAATAATTAAGGTGAAACACATTAATCGATATGAAACATAACCTGATGATATGAAAACTACAAGCAAGCTTTTACTCACCCTGACAGTTATCGTTATAGCAAGTGTTTCGTCTTGCAATAGTGAGGACGGAAAAAAAGCACCTGCTGCTGATACAAACGTAAAACTATATAGAGATGTTGAATTCACATCACAAGGTGCCACGCTTAGGGGGAGGCTCTATGTACCCGGAAACAGATCAAGAAAGAGTCCGGTTATTATCATGGCACACGGATTTACAACTACAATAAATGGGATGACCGCAGATAGATATGCCGAGAGATATAGAGAAGCGGGATATGCTGTTCTATTGTATGATCATCGGAATTTAGGCGCCTCTGATGGAGAACCACGTCAGGATGTAAATTTCTGGGTCCAGTGCAGGGGTTATATTGATTGCATTGATTTCGCTGTAAATCAAGCTGAAATTGATCCTTCGAAAATAGCTGTCTGGGGTGCCAGTATGAGTGCACAGGAGGCCTTGCTTGTTGGTTCAATTGACGAAAGAGTAAAAGCCATTGTTACTTTGATTCCCGCTTTTGGATCCAAAATGCCAACAGAAGACAAGGATGGTGAATTATTTGCCTTCGCAAAAAAAGCTGTTATGAGTGATAACATCATGGGGATGTCTCATACAATTATTGAGCAAATGCCCATTGTGTCATCTGACCAAATGGGAACCCCGTCAGTTCTAAAAGAAATGACCGCCTATCGTTGGTTTATTGAGTATGGTGGTCGCTATGGTACAAATTGGAATAACGTAGTTTCATTGTCGGGCATCGACATCCCTGATAATTATCATACCGGACAATTTGCTACACATATAAAGGCCCCTATACTTATGATTGTCGCAACAAATGACGAGATGGACGGAGCAAGCCCGGAGGTTACTCACGAAATATTTAAAGTGATTCAGCAACCTAAAGAATGGATCGATATTGACGGTGGTCATTTCGGACTCTTACATTATCCCGGTCCATTATTTGACAAATCCAGCCAGGCACAGATAGAATTTCTAAATAAATATTTATAGTACCATCCGCAGGCACCTCTACACAAAACATATGTGGAGTATTTTATGTAATAATTTGAAACATGATATATGGATAAACAATCGAAGGTTATCAGAACATGGAAAGGCTGGACAACAAAAGAAAATGCCAGCATCTATGAAGACTTGCTGATCAACAAGATATTCCCGGCTGTAAAAGAGAAAGGAATTACCGGGTTAGAAAAAGTGAGTATTAGTATACAACACAAGCATGAAGTAGTGGAATTTTTCCTGGTGCTACAATTCGATTCAATGGATGATGTAAAGCTATTCGCGGGAGAACATTATGAAAGGGCATATATGCCGGAGGAGGCTCAAAGGGTTTTACTGAGATATGATGACACAGCGCAACATTATGAATTAAGATCGGTGCTTGAATTTTGAGGTATTATTGTAAATAAACAGAAAGCTTTTACAAGCTTGGTGAACGTTAATTACACTCTATATAAAAATAGAAAAATATGGCTGAGAAAAGAGCAAGCGATATTGAAATCCATAAGGAGACGTTTCAAAAAATTGGCTATGCCCTGGTAGATAAAATTGCCGGTTTCATTGACACGATTGGCGAGCGATCAGTTACTTCGGCAAAAACACCAGGTGAATTGCAAGCTATCCTGGGAAGTTCCCCCCTGCCAGAAAAAGGAAAATCTCCAGCCGAGTTACTATCCAGAACAACCGATCTGTTAATTGACAATTCATTGTTCAATGGTCATCCTAAATTTTTAGGATACATCACCTCTTCGGCAGCTCCACTTGGGGCGCTTGCAGACTTATTGGCTGCTTCAGTTAATCCTAATGTTGGTGCGCATATATTAAGTCCGATAGCTACCGAAATTGAAAAGCAAACCATTCAATGGCTGGCTGAATTAATTGGAGTTTCGCCAGATTACGGGGGGATATTGGTTAGTGGCGGCAACATGGCAAATTTTACAGCTTTTTTAGCTGCCAGAACTGCAAAAGCTCCAGAATCAATTAAGGAGAAAGGGATTTCTCACGCGACTGATCAACTTACTATCTATTGCTCCAAAACAACCCATACCTGGATCGAAAAAGCTGTGGTTTTATTTGGATTAGGCACGGAATCCATTCGATGGATCACAACGACTCCATCAAATAAAATGGACATGAATATTTTAGAAAAGACGATCCAGGCAGATATACAAAAAGGATGTAAACCAATGATGGTAATTGGAAATGCCGGAGATGTCAGCACCGGAGTTGTTGATAACCTAAAAAGTATTTCAACCATTTGTAAAAAATTCGATCTGTGGTTCCACATTGATGGAGCCTATGGTATGCCTGCTGCCGTGATCCCTTCACTTAAAGAACTGTTTGATGGCGTTACAGAGGCAGATTCTATTGCCCTGGATCCCCATAAATGGCTGTATAGTCCTCTTGAAGCAGGATGTACCCTGGTAAAAAATTCACAGCATCTGATTGATACGTTTAGTTCAAATCCGGAATATTACAATTTTAAAAGCGGGGAAAATGAAATTGCTCAAAACTTTTATGAATATGGATTGCAAAACTCTCGTGGATTCAGGGCATTAAAAGTATGGTTAACATTACAACAGGTTGGAAGAAGCGGGTATGAAAGATTAATTGGAGAAGACATCACTCTTTCCGAATTATTATTCAGTCTTGCTGAAAAATCAGGGGAATTGGAGGCTGTTACTCAAAATTTGAGCATCACCACTTTCAGGTACATTCCGGTTCATCTCAAAAGCAGCTTAAAAAATAACGAGGATTATTTAAATACGTTGAATGAAGAAATATTAAATGAGCTGCAAGCTGGCGGAGAGGTCTTTTTGTCAAATGCCGTGGTTAATGAAAAGTATTGTTTGAGAGCCTGCTTTGTAAATTTCAGAACTTCAAAAAAAGATGTAGAAGATATAATTGAGATAATTACACGGGTTGGAAAAACTGTGCACGCGAGGCTAACCCTGAGAAAAAAGCCCTAAGCATTTTACCTAAATGGTATTACATTAATTTTCTATTCACCATAATAACAGGAAAGTATCATGAAAAAAGCACTAAGTATTGTATCCTATTTGTTGTAAGTATAATTGCAATACCGGGAACCGTGTTGGGACAAGAAATGACTGAAAAAGAAAAAGATATTGTAGTTGGATTCAGAACTGTTCATCTTATAAATTTGAACACTGTTGAGGACGAAGCCGAATTTATAGCAATAGCAGATGATTTCAATAATGTAGTTGTCGAATTAGGATATCAAAACATTCGTTACAATTTCTGGAAAGAAACTGGAGACCGCAAAGGACAATACAAATACATTTTCGAATCCAACTGGCCGGATCAGGAGACTTATGATGAGGTACATGATATAATACTCCCCATATCTTTACCAAAGGAGGAGTTTGTTAAGTTAAACATTTATCTTTTTTAAGCTGCCCGATTTGAGCATAAAGCCTGTCAAGATCCGGAGAATCCTCCTGCGATTTTTTTCCCGTGCCGTTTTCAAAAACGGCTGAAATCCGTTCTAAAAACTCATTTTTCCATTTGGAGATGGTCACAGGAAAAAACGGAGGCACTGACCATCCGGCGCCAGGATCATGATCCTAATGCCAGTATCAATCAATTAAGAAGATATGATGGTCAATCCCAATCGGCTTGACATGGCTAACTGGTCCGGTTTTTCCTCTGGATCATTTGAAAAAGCAGTTGATTCTGTCTTCTGCACCATAACGCTATGAACCAACCCCTATCAACCGGCTTGCTGTCCTGAAAATGATCATATCTGATGTAATACCAGGTGCTACCAGGGATATTTCCCCCAATGGTAATTTTTTAAGAACCTTGAAATATCTGCCTGCCTGTATTATATATAAAGTCCCCTCTTCAGCCACAAGGTACAGTTTATCCCCGGCGATGACCGGCGAAGCTACAAAACTGAAGGGATGGACTGTTTCACTATAAATCTTTTCTCCGGTGCGTGCATTGAAACAGGTCAGGTGGCCGTTCCATCGAAAACGGTATACTAGACTGTCATAAACCAACACTGAATTCATGTACGACGCTTCCCTGTCGTAAAACCAGGCAAATGCGTCATCAAAGATTGAGTCATGGTCAGGATAACGAATTTCACCCTGTGCATCATTCCGAATGGCCATTAATGGTGCATGCCTCCCATGTGCACTGTTAAAGAAAACAAGATTCTTCCAGGGAATGGGCGTAGGTATGGGAATATCCCCGCCGCCATCCAGCTTCCAGATTTCCCTGCCTGTCTCCAGATCATATGCCCCTGTATGTCTGTATCCATTGACAGCGACCCTGGGTTGATCTTCGTCGAAATAAATGTTGGGCGTACTCCATGTGGAAATTTCATCCCGCTCCTGCCTCCATATGGTTTCACCAGTTGCCAGGTCAAGGACTGCCAGAAAGGCCTGGTTCAAACCATCCGCCTGAACAATGACTCTATCCCTAAAGATTACAGGCGAACTGCTGAATTCCCATTCTGCCCATTCAGCCTTATTCCAGGCAGACCTGATCAAACCAAAATCCCTCTTCCATAAAAGCTTACCCTCGACATCATAACAATACAACCCTTCTGAACCGATAAACACAACGACGTGACTGCCATCGGTTGCTGCTGTCGTATTTGCATGTGAAGATTTCGGATGTCTTTTTACCTTAGGAATTCCCTGGTAAAGATCACGTTCCCATATAACCTCACCTGATTTTTTGTCGATACGAAAAAG
>CAZOXI010000187.1:0-6579 GCA_964583445.1 uncultured Bacteroidaceae bacterium
GCTTTCATCTTCAGGCGTTGCTCCCATTTCTCACGGATCTTGAGTATCCCAACACGCAATTCTGCAACAGGCCTGGTAAAGGTCAGCGGGAGCAGGTTGTCCCAGCTGCGATCGTCGAATAAGATCAGGTTCATCTTTTTTTTATAAAAATAGGCAAAAAAAAAGCGCTTCTCCAATGGGAAGCGCTTTCAATTTGTGATATTGAACAGGATTACTTTTTCTTGTCGTAATGTTTCTTGTACCTGTTCATAAATTTATCGACACGTCCGGCAGTGTCCACAAGCTTCATCTTACCTGTGTAAAACGGATGCGATGTATTGGAAATCTCCAGCTTGATCAGTGGATATTCCTCGCCATCGATCTTTATTTTCTCCCTGGATGGAGCAGAAGACTTGGTAATGAACACCTCTTCATTGGACATATCCTTGAATGCCACTAGCCTGTAATTATCCGGATGTATTCCTTTTTTCATGACCTTATTATTTCTTGTCTTAAGATTCTGTTTTCAAACGGACTGCAAAGATAATCATGTTTCACTTTAATACAAAATTTTTTACATATAACCATTTCCGGAAGACATAATGGGTCAAATTGCACCTTCAGGCAATGCTGATTCATCCACTTTTTCCGGCATGAACCGTTTGAATGACAGGTCCTTGTTGATCATATACCGATAGGTGTAATGTGTTTTTGCATGGTAGGCACCCGTTGCATTGTACAGTTTGATCATTTTGGGATTAAAATCGCCCACCCATGATAATTCTGCCTGTTTATAATGCGGATTACGGTCAACCACCTGCTTCAACTGGTAGATGATCCCCGATTCAACGCCTGAATTCTGGTATTTGGGAGATACCCCTGCGGCGCTGCCGCGCATGCGTGTCATGGTTTTCCTCTTCTTCAGGTAAAGAAATTTTAATTTGTTCCAGAGGTGCATTTTCCCATTCATGTGCCTGAGAATCTGGTTGGCATCGGGGAAGAAAAAGAAAAAAGCGATGGGTTCGTCTTTGTGGTAAGCAAACCAGCAGAGTTCGGGATCCAGGATCGGTTTGGCCTTCTGCATAAGCTCGTAGATCGATGTTGGATCCATCGGCGTAAAGTCATCTTTAAGCAGGGGCCATGCTTCGTTGTAGATCTTCACGGTATCGTTCACAAACTTATCCGCATGTTTGTAATCGAAGTGTCTGAAACTGTAATTTGGACGGTTATTGATCCATTCAGCGATTTTCCAGAAGCGTTCCGGAAAAGGCTTTTCAATGTCGATGTGAAAACTGAACTGCCTGTAATAGAGGCCGAAGCCGTAGTTTTCGAATAATTCCTTGTAATAGGGCAGGTTATATGCCATTCCGTGCCCCTGGGGTTCAAATCCCTGTACGAGGCAACCCCAATTGGATTCATTTTCACCAAAGTTGACCGGGCCGGTCATGGCCTCAAAACCTTTATTCTTCAGCCATTCCGCGGCAGCGTCAAACAACATATTTGCAGCTTCCTGGCTATTGATACATTCAAAGAACCCACATCCCCCATTGTTCACGTAATCTGCCTGTGCCTTGTCTTTTTCATAGAAAGCGGCGATCCTGCCGATCACTTTGTTGTCGTCATTCAGCACGACCCACCTGGCAGCATCTCCGTTTTTGAAATGCACATTTTGTGCAGGGTCGAATGCCGCCCTGATGTCTTTGTCAAAAGGCAGTACATGGTTGGGATCATCTTTATATAGTTTCCTGGGCAGATCAAGGAATTCCTGTTCGGTTTTTTTGTTGGTAACAGATTTTAGTTTCATTGCATTTTCCTCATTCAAGGCTAAACCAGGTGTCCAGTGTCACCATATCACGGTTCGAATCAACTTCTGAGTGATGAATGTACTCATTTCTTTTTGGAACATACACATATTCCTGCTGATAAAATTCAATATTTTTAATGAGTTCCCGAACAGCATTTATGAAATAATGCACCTCTTCATCTTTCATGGTAGGGTGAAGCGACCAGCGCACCCATCCGGGTTTTTCAGAGAGGTCGCCATGATTGATTTTGTCGGTGATCTCCTGGCTGCGGTCATAGCTCACTGCGAGCAGGTAATGACCATAGGTGCCGGCACATGCACAGCCACCGCGGGTCTGGATCCCATACCGGTCATTCAGAATTTTTACCACCAGGTTAAAGTGAATTTCGGGATGATAGAAAGAGATCACCCCGAGACGGTCACGAATATTGTCTGCCAGGATCTCCACTCCGGGAATGGCATCCAGCCCGTCGAACGCGATCTTCAACAACTCTTCCTCTCTTTCCAGGATATTTTTCACGCCCATCTGCTCTTTAAGTTCTATGGCAAGTGCAGCCTTGATGGATTGAAGAAAACCCGGTGTTCCCCCGTCTTCGCGGACCTCTATATCATCCACGTATTTATATTTCCCCCAGGGATTGGTCCAGTCAACAGTTCCTCCTCCCGGATTATCCGGGACTTCCAGCTTATACATGGCTTTATCAAATATCAGCACGCCGGATGAACCGGGGCCACCAAGGAATTTATGGGGAGAAAAAAATATCGCATCAAGTTTTTCAAGCGGATCTTCCGGGTGCATGTCAATATCCAAATAGGGAGCTCCTGCGGCATAATCAACGAAAACCAGCCCACCATATTCATGCATGAGCCTTGCCATTTCGTGGATGGGAGTCTGTATTCCGGTTACATTGGAACAGGCGGTAAATGAACCAATCTTGAAGGTCCGGTCCTTGTATTGTTCCAGTTTTCTCTGAAGATCGTCCAGGTCCACCAGCAGGTCCTTGTCAGGTTCCAGCTGAACCACTTCAGCAATGGTCTCAAACCAGGATGTATGGTTGGAGTGATGCTCCATGTGGGTTACGAAAACAACCGGCTTGTCCATCTCCTTCACACAGTCCCGGTCCGTGCCGCCGCAACCCTTCAGGCTTAAAATGCGCATGAGCTTATTGATCACGGCCGTCATTCCGAATCCTGCCGTGATGATCACATCATTGGGACCGGCATTCACATGTTGTTTAATGAATTGGTGCGAATAATGATAGGCCTTGGTCATCAGGGTGCCGGTGGTAGTTGATTCAGAATGGGTATTTGCCACATACGGGCCAAACTGGTCCTTCATCTTTTGCTCGATGGGCTCGTACAACCTTCCACTTGCGATCCAGTCGGCATAATGGATCTTTTTTTTGCCATAGGGCGTGTCGAATTCTTTCCTGTAACCAACGATCTGCTCCCTGAATTTTTGAAAATAATCTTCCAGCGCCGACATGCTTTATACTTAAGTAATACGTTCGTAATACGTTCAAATAAAAAAATGGTGCGTAAATATACACACCATTTTTAAAATATGCAGGAATCTGAATATGTTGTCAAATGTCTTTCGGGCAGCTCCTCAGAAACTTTGGACATCCTTTTATTCTTTTTCAAGAAACGTCCGGGCCGGACTGCCCCGCTTCAACAGGCGGGACCTGCTTTAATCTCTTCCAGCAAACCGTGACAGCAACCGCAGTATCTCAATGTACAGCCAGATGAGGGTTACCATCAGGCCAAAGGCTCCATACCATTCAAAGTGTTTGGGCGCAGAAGCCTGTGCTCCCTTTTCAATAAAATCAAAGTCCAGGATCAGGTTGAATGCGGCTACGCCAATGATTACCAGGTTGATCAAAATACCCAGGGGGCCACTGGAATGCATGAACCCAAATCCCAGTCCAAACATGCTGAGGATCCAGCTGACCAGGTAAGAAAAAAAGACTGCCCCGGTGGCCATGATCACTCCCCTGCGAAGTTTGGGGGTGGCACGGATACGTCCCGACCTGTAGAGGAACAGCATGGTAAACAGCACGCCAATAGTGAGCAATACAGCCTGGAATACAATTCCATTATATTGCTGGTTGAACATCGCACTGATCCCTCCAAGGAACAGTCCTTCAAGCAATGCGTAAATCGGTGCGGTTACTCCCGCGCTTTGCGGACGGAATACCGTGACCAGCGCCATAATCAGGCCGCCAATGGCACCGATCATCACGTAGGTTTGTGCTCCGGCAGGATTTTCACCTGTTACCATTGACCACGTATATGAGGCCGATGCAAGTAGCAGCAGCATCATGATGCCAATTTTATTAATCGTTCCGTTGATCGTCATTACCCCACTGCCGGACGATGAAACAGCTCTGTCAAAAACGCTTTCTGTCATGGCAGGATTGGATGATCTTGTTAATCTCATAGTTTTTACTTGTGTTATTTGATTTTATCTTTATTCTTGTGCCAATGGGTCAAATTGTGTGCCACTGCTGCTGACATGACATAACGTCCATTAATAACAGCTTCTGTAGTGTCTGCACATACTTCCCTGCAGCCTGTATTAATCCTGTTCTGTACCCAGTACAATCGTACATTCTTTTGCGTCAGCCCGACAATTTTTTCGCCGGTCCTGTCGCGCTTTCGCCAGCCCGGTCCTTACCTCGCCAGTTCTGTTTTTTCTTCGACATCCAGGTCTGTGTACTCCTTTGCCGGTCTTTTTGCAAACAGGTAAACATTTTGTTTCTTTGTGTAACCATAAACACCTGATGAGATCCCTTCTGAACCGGCTTACAAAAAGTGAATTTCTGAAAAACGTATTCACCCTGGTGTCAGCCACGGGGATCGCCCAGGCCATTTCCCTGGCCATCTACCCGGTACTTACACGGATTTATACACCTGAGGAGCATGGTTTGTTCGCATTATATTTAACTATTGTCACCATTGCTGCCATTATCTCCACCGGTAAATATGAGCTGGCAGTCATGATTCCCAGGCGGGATAGTGATGGAGCGGGTCTCACATTACTGAGTATACTTTTATCTTTGGGATTTAGTATAGTGTTGCTGATACTGATTTTTATTTTCAGGGAGGCGATTCCCGGATGGCTGGGCAACGAACATATCCACAAATGGCTTTATTTCATTCCAATCTCAACATTTTTCGTTGGCGTGTTCCAGTCATTTAGCTTCTGGATGAACCGCAAAAGTGCTTACAAAGCCATCGCGGGGTCCAATCTCAGTCAGTCGGTGATCAACTCTGCTGTCAAGTTGTCAGCAAGCAACGTGATGGCCCATGGAGGGGGCCTGATAACGGGAGCCATTGCAGGACAGATTGCAGGGGCAGTGGTTTACGGTTGGCGGATCGTTAAAGACGGTCTTTCGATATTTCGTTCGGTAACCCTGAAGGATCTGGGGCTATTGGCGCGTGAATACCGTTTCTTTCCGCGCTTCAGTATGGTGCACAATCTGATTAATAATTTCTCATCATCCCTCCCTGTATTTGTGTTCAGCTCCTATTTCAGTGCCGAAATAGTCGGATTTTTCGGTTTGGGATTTATGCTGATCAACCGTCCCATGAACCTGCTGTCAACCTCATTTACAAAGGTTTTTTCTCAGCGAACCATTCAGCGGCACAACAATGGACAATTGGTGTTTGCAGATGTAAAAAAATTTGTGATTCGCATGGCCGGCATCTCGGCAATCCCGTTTTTGATCGTTATCTGCTGTGCTCCATGGCTGGTTACCTTTATCTTCGGGGATGAATGGCATGAGTCGGGTGTATACATGCGGATCTTCACACCGTGGTTGTTCATGGTCTTTCTTTCTGCCCCGCTTTCTTTCGTTGCCGATATGCTTTCGCAACAAAGAAAAGCCATGTTGATTGAGGTTGTTAAATTCATGATGCGGATTATCGCCCTGGTGATCGGTGTTATCGCCGGGGATGTGTATCTTGCCCTGGTTCTTTTCAGTGGGTTTAGTTTTTTAGTTGTGACCTACAATCTTTACTGGTACCTGGGCCTGGCAAGAAAGGCGGATATCGGGAAGACCTGAAATGGGGACAGGGGGGATTGGGGACTGGTAACCTGGAGGACATTTGAACTGAATTTAATATATGCATAACAAGGCAAAAATAACCTTCCTGCTTGAGGAGCATTCGGCTTTTCCCTGGTTTGGAGATGACCAATGCAGGGTGCGCGGAAGTTTTTTCGACAGTTCAGGTAAGTATTACAGCGGGGACGCGATGTGTGGATATTTTGGAGCTGCGGATACCTTTTCGGACTTCGAGGCATTGGTTGCACATGCCAATGGAATTTTTTCGGTCATAAAGAACCTGCCCGGGGAATGCTGGCTGGCGACGGACCTTATCAGATCCCTGCCCCTGTTCTATTGCAAATCGGGGCCTGGTTGGATAGTATCTGAAAATGCAGAGCGATTGCTCCGGCAACCCGGAGATTTCAAAATCAACCCGCTGGCGCGAATGGAATTCAGGGGATCCGGATATGTGACCGGCAAAGAAACGCTGGTTAGAGATCTTTTCCAGGTGCAGGCCGGAGAGGTGATATCCCTGGGGAAACAGGTCAATCGGTGTTTCCATCACACATACAGAACCTCATTAGGCAGGGGAAGCGCAACTGCCCGATTGAAAAATGAGGCAAAGGAAACCATGGAACGTACTTTCTCCCGGATGATCAGCAGCCTTAAGGGGAAAACAGCAGTGGTCCCCCTGAGTGGCGGATTTGACAGCCGACTTATTGCCGTGATGCTCAAGAGAGCTGGTTA
>CAZOXI010000188.1:0-6552 GCA_964583445.1 uncultured Bacteroidaceae bacterium
AAGATACCCAGCCATTTAAGGCGTTGCATCATGAGGGAATCTTCCGGGATCCCCAGGTAGAGGGAGAGTTTTTTCTCTACGGGGATGTCCACGCGGTATGCCATGAAACTGTTGATGAAATCCCTGCACGTCATCTTTTCCGTATCTTCCATGATATAGCTGTCGTCTGTGGCGCCCAGTTGTACAAATGTATCCCAGGCCTCGCAGAATCCGGGCCTGCGAATGGTTCCCCTGAACATGGTTTCCAGGTGATGCAGACCATATGTCTCCCGGTAGGTAAGGGAGTCCCTGTTGCCATATACTTCAAATTCACCCAGTCCGGGCACATCGATGGTCTCGATCCTGCTGAACAGTTTATGATAGGGGATGTACTTGAATTTTCCATTGTGAAGGAAGCGTGCTCCATCCCTGCCAGCAAGCACAACGTTCCGGGGGTTCCAGGTGAATTTGTACTGCCAGGGATTGTTCTCGAATCCCGGGGCCACCAGTCCGCCGGTACTGGATTCGAACGCAATCAGTTCCAGTCCCCGGTCGCGAATCCTGTTGATCATTTGCATGGCAGACATATGATCAATTCCAGGGTCCACCCCGCATTCATTCATGATGACGATGCCTCTTTTTTTGGCTTCGAAATCAAGTTCCCTGATCTCTGTATCGGCATAGGATGCCGTGACCATATTTACGCCATACCTGATGCAGGTCCGGGCAACAATGGGATGCATTCGAGCGGGTAACATAGAGATTACCAGGCTGGCACCAGCAACCTCGCGGTTGCGCTGCCTGTCGTTGTACACATCGAAATCGAAGGCCGTACAGGGTGCACAGGTTTCCACTTTTGATGCTGCGGTAGCGATCGATTTGTCTCCGAGGCGGATCTTTATGTTGAGTGCTTCAGCACGTTCCATAAAATATCGAACCAGCATATTGGAGGAGAGTCCTGCGCCGAGAATAAGAATTGTCTTCATAGTTGGGAAACATTAGGAAGACTAAAGATACAAGGTGACAGGCGAGAATACAGGCTAATATCCCATACTCTTCAACATATGGATTCCCTTCCCGACGTTCAGGTAATTCCTTCCCGGGTTTACTGGGGCGAAGTCCCTGAAACGATTTGACAAGACCGTCTGCAACAATTGTCGATCTTACCGCCTGGTTGAAATTTCCCTGCTTTCTATGCTCAGCGGGTAGGTGGCATTGTCCGGAAACCTGTTATCCTTGTTGTTGTTTGAGGATCCTGGCGATATATTTCCCGATGATATCAAATTCAATATTCACCACTGTTCCCGGTTCAAAGGTATGGAAGTTTGTTACTTCGTATGTGAAAGGGATAATGGCGACTTCGAAGGAGCGTTCTTTTGAGTTGACCACGGTGAGGCTGACCCCGTTGATGGAGACAGATCCCTTTTCCACGGTGATATGCTCCTCGCTTGTGGGTTCGAATTCAAATGTATAGTACCAGCTGCCTTCTGCTTCCCTTACAGCAGTGCAGGTAGCGGTTAGGTCCACATGCCCCTGCACCATATGGCCGTCGAGCCTGCCGTCGAGCTTGGTGCTTCTTTCCAGGTTCACTTTATCACCTACCTTGAGTAATCCGAGGTTGGATTTGAGGAGGGTCTCCTGTATCGCTGTCACCGTATAGGTGGTGTCTGTGAGATCTACTACTGTGAGGCATACCCCGTTATGCGAGATGCTCTGGTCGATCTTGAGTTCTTCCACGAAAGAGCACTCCAGTGTGATATGCAGATTGTCTTTTTCTTTTTCAAGCGCAACAACGGTTGCTGTTTCTTCGACTATTCCTGAAAACATGGTATATACGTGTTTAAATGTGTAATGTTCTAAAAACCGCTTTATGAATCAATTACGTTGCCCGGGTAGTTTCGGATTGCTGAAGTGTTACGCGGTGAACTGCCATGAATGGTGCTCATAGCCCAAAGGCCTTTTTGAAGTCCTCCACCTTATCCAGATTTTCCCATGTGAACAGCTCAACCTCTAATTCCACAGGATCGAAATACTGGGAAGTAAAAACTTTTTTCACTGTACGGGGATCCCTTCCCATATGTCCGTATGCGGCTGTTTCGGTATAGATCGGGTTCCGCAATTTCAGTACCTGCTCAATGGCGGCCGGCCTGAAATCGTACAAACCGGGATCACTGATCTTTGCTGCGATCTCGCTGTCGCTCAGTCCTGTTTTGGAGGTGCCGTAGCTATTGACATAGATCCCCACGGGCCTGGCTACCCCAATGGCATAGGAAAGTTGCACCAGGATCTCATCTGCCACACCGGCCGCTACCAGGTTTTTGGCAACGTGCCGTGCTGCATAAGCTGCAGAACGGTCTACCTTGGAAGGATCTTTCCCGGAGAATGCACCGCCACCATGCGCCCCTTTACCACCGTACGTATCAACAATAATTTTACGTCCTGTCAGGCCGGTATCGCCATGTGGGCCCCCGATCACAAATTTACCGGTAGGATTTACATGAAGGATAAAATGGTCATCAAATAATTGTTGTATTCTTTCGGGAAGGTCACTGACCACGCGTGGGATCAGGATGTTCCTCACATCATTTTTAATCTTCTCCAGCATTTTATCATCATCCGGGTCAAATTCGTCGTGCTGCGTAGATACTACAATGGTATGTACCCTGACCGGGGTATTGTCATCCCCGTATTCGATGGTCACCTGTGACTTTGAATCCGGGCGCAGGTAGGTCATTTCCTGTCCTTCGCGCCTGATTTTTGCCAGTACCTGCAGGAGCCGGTGACTGAGGTCCAGGGGCAGGGGCATATAATTATCTGTTTCATTTGTGGCATAGCCGAACATCATGCCCTGGTCGCCGGCACCCTGCTCCATGGGGTCTTTCCGTACCACGCCCCGGTTGATATCGGGCGACTGTTCATGGATGAGCCCCATTACACCGCAGCTATTGCATTCAAACTGGTAATCGCTTTTGGTGTAGCCAATATTGCAGATCACCTGCCGTGCCACTTTCTGTATGTCGATGTAGGTTGTGGTATGCACCTCTCCTGCAAGAACGACCTGCCCGGTAGTAACCAGTGTTTCGCATGCAACTTTGGAATCGCTGTCGAAGGCAAGAAATTCATCCAGCAGGGCATCGGAGATCTGATCAGCGATTTTATCCGGATGTCCCTCGGACACTGATTCAGAAGTAAATAAATATGACATTATTCAAGATATAAGTTAATACTCGGTTGGGATGGTGGCGATTGATTCGGGTGAAAGACACTGTTTTAGCATTTTTTTTCCGTGGTTGCAATCAGCCAAATCCTTCCACTTATTTTTCGCAGATCAAAGGAAACTATAATTTGCCTGATCACCAAAAAAAATGCAGCGATTTAACACCGCTGCATTATCCTATGTTGAAAACATTTGGTTTTAGCTACAACCAAGTTGTGGCGTATCCAGTTTCTTTTCGGCTTTGGAAAGGAATGGTTCCTCGGTAACGTTCCCGTATGCTTCACACGCTTCTGCATAACTTGCCGTGTTCTGGTATCCCAGGCCCAGTTCGTAGTAGAGGGCAGAACGAAGGACCGGATCTGTTTCCCTTTCCAGTCCCTTTTTCGCCAGTTCGATGGCAGCATCGTATTCAACCATTTTATTCCTTGCCATGGCAGCCTGCCAGTAGGCATATCCGTTCGCATCATTGGCAGCAATTGCCTGGTCACAGATATCGAGGAGAAACGTATAATCGGGGTCTTCCGTATCCATCATCATCAATTCCTCATCGATCAGTGTCCGGTAATACCCGTTGATGGCTTTATTGATCTCATCGATCAATTCAGCATCACCTTTTTCAGCGGCTTTGGCCTTTGCGATATTGAATTCCTCCATCATTTTATCTATTTCGCCACGCTGTTTGTATACGAGCCCTTTGCCCTGGTGGGCCTTGTACAGATCAGGTTTCAGTTCCACTGCTTTGTCGAAGACCTCCATGGCCTTGTCATACTCAGACTGTTTCAGCAAAACGTTTCCTTCACGAACGTAGAGGGGAGGCAGATATCTCACCGCTTTTTCAGCAAATTCAGGTTTTACCCCGTATTCAGCTGAGGTTTCAACTGTTTTTTCAAGTGCGGGAAGCGCCTGGTCATATTGTTTTCTTTTCATCAGCGTAATTGCCTTTCTGTAGTGTGTTCCCACCACCTGCTCCTGGGCCTGAAGTTTCATGTCCTCAGCTTCTTCTCCAACTTCTTCGCTCATAGCGAGGGCGTTGTTAAATTGGTTCAGAGCTGTCTCATACGACTGGGCGTTCAGACTTTCAACCCCGGCATTAAATTCATTGATCACATCGGTCAGGGTTGGTTGCGCCACCAATGATCCTGCTGCAAGCATCAATGCTGCTGTGAATGCTAATACTCTTTTCATCATAGGTTTATAATTTTTTTTTGGATCGTCAAATATATAAATATTAATATATGTAAACAAATACAGTGCCAAATGGTTTATTTCGAGTTAAGCACCTGCAAATGATTACTTTAGGAGCAGTATCGATCTTCGGTCAATCAGAATTACCGTGATCTTCTTCACCTGTTTTGCGGGTAATTTCGTGAAATACCTGCTCCAGGTTCTTTTGTTTCAGGTTCAGGGAGAGGATTGTAAGATTGTTTTCGACTGCAAACCTGAAGATGTCCGACCGGATGTCGCGTACTTCTGAAGTAGCCAGCAGGTAGATGTTCCCCGGCAAGGTGCGTACTTCAGATACGGTGGCAAGCTTTTTCCAGTTTTCAGCCGGGAATGGGGCTTCCAGTTCCACTTCAATGGTTTGTCCTGCCTGTTGCTGGCTGCCCAGGTTTCCAGCGGTCTCATCAGCCATGATATTCCCCTGGTCGATAATAACGACCCTGTCGCATATGGCTTCCACCTCCTGCATGATGTGTGTTGAAAGCATGACGGTTTTTTCCTTACCCACACTGGAGATCAGGTTGCGAATCTCCACGATCTGGTTCGGATCGAGGCCCGAGGTAGGTTCATCCAGGATCAGTACTTCGGGATCATGGATCAGTGCCTGGCTGATTCCCACCCGTTGTTTGTAGCCTTTGGAAAGTTTTTCAATTTTTTTGTGACGTTCACCGGTCAGCCCTACCTGCATGATGATCTCGTCCACCCTCGCGCGAGCGGCTTTTCCCCTGATGTTATACAATCCGGCCACATAGAGGAGGTATTCTTTCACGTACATTTCCGGGTAGAGCGGATTGTGCTCAGGCAGGTATCCGATGATCTGTTTGATCCGCATGGGCTCTTCCCTGATGTCGAACCCGTTGATCCTTACCTCGCCCGAGGTGGGCGGCAAAAACCCGGTAATCATTTTCATCGTGGTGGATTTCCCGGCCCCGTTGGGCCCGATGAATCCTACAATCTCACCTGACCGAACCTCAAAAGAGGCATCTTTAACGGCCCATTGTTCCCCGAATTTCCTGGATATTTTTCTTACGCTAACAGACACGTTCCACCTCCACGGATTTTATCATGATAATACAGGATCAGCCATACATGAACTGGCTAACTTTTGCGAAGCTGGCCCTGGGATTCACACACATGATGGGAATTCCCTCCTCGTTGGCGATCAGGTATTGTTCCTTTGCACTGAAGATCAGGTCCACCAATGTCATATGTTTTGTGGTTGTGATCAGTATTAAATCTGCTTCTACGCTTTTTGAGAATGCCAGAGTCTCTTTCATGAAATTTTTGTTGTCCGGTGCGGTGTGGATCTCATATTCAATATTATTCTGGATGAGGAAGCGGATGGCAAAATTGAGGTTCACATTTACCTTTTTCATCAGTGACTTATCACGCGAGGGATATTTGAAAAGGTGTACCCTCGAATTGAGGTATTTGCCCAGAAAAATAGCCCATTGCAACTTCTCTTTGTTCTCTGATTTGAAATCAATGGGAAAGACAATATCTGTGAACCTTTCTTTTTCAGCAGGTGGTTTACGCACCACGAGGAAAGGTACAGCAGAACCGTTGATCACCCTGAGGGCCTTGCTTCCAAACAGTTTCTGGGAGCCTTTCATCCCATGGGTGCCCAGGATCACGAAATTCACATGATTGTCTTCCTCGGAGGCATAATCTGAGATCTCATCAAAAATAGAACCTTTTTTTAGCACATATCCTATCTCAAAGTCAAGCTCAGCAGCGTATTTTTTACAAGCTTCCTCCAGTTTCTTTTCAACTCCGGATTTTTTGGATTCTTCGGCGTAGACATGAAAAAGGGCTACATTGTTTTCCACGATCCTTGCGATCTTCACTGCATGCTTCAGTGCATTTAGTGCCTCATCCGTAAAGTCCCACGTTACAAGTATCGTTTTTTTATCCTGGTTCATTTTCCTAAGCCAGATGGAAAGTATGGAAATACTTGCCGGAGTAACCCCGCTAATGCGCGATGCGCAATGAAGCGTTTCCGGCCGGAGCATGTTTAGTTTTTCTTTTATCTCCAGCGAGAGTCCAGAGATACTTGAAAAATCTATGTCCGGGGGAATCTTTATCTTATTTAAATCCTTGAACCTCTCTATCTCCTGGCGCTGGCGCAAAATAAA
>CAZOXI010000189.1:0-6523 GCA_964583445.1 uncultured Bacteroidaceae bacterium
TTTTCGTGAAGCGGTTACTGCTGCGCAAAAATTCCAGGTCACCTCAAAAACACCCAAAGAAAAGAGGTGAGGATGCGCTGCAGAAACAACACTTCACTTCTAAGGGCATTTCTTCGTGAAGTGGCTATTGCTGCGCAAAAATCCCAGTTCACTTCAGAAACACCCAAAGAAAAGAGGTGAGGATGCACTGCAATATTATACTGCGCTGGAAAACGGACAAGACCTGATCATCACAAGGAATCTGAAAGATTTTAAACATTCAAAACTGCCGCCCATGACGGCCCAACAGTTTATTGAAACCATTGAATAAGATCATTGATCCTGGCTTCAATCTTCCACAACCGGTTCATTGAAAAATACAGGAACAGCAAGACACCGGGGAGTTTACTTTTCGAAATGGTATCAAGATTGAATTCCCGGAACAGCAACTTGCCCTGTTCAGGATCACCGAAACCTCGCAAAGCATTGCTAACCTCTCTGCATTCCATCCGTCCTTCATGTTGTGCACAAAACCTCTGTTCCCGCAAGCCTGTCATAAGTACTTCTTGTTCCTTTTGACATCAGGATGGAAATTGAATACAGGATCCCGATTAATTGGGGCAGAACCAGGAGAACAAATACCCATGCCGGCGTTTCTGTACCCTGACGAGAATAAAACACGACCCAGTGGACTCCGGTATGTGCAATTTCCCAGGGCAGGAATTTGAACAGGTTCCTGATGAATATCCTATTCCGCCCTCGCAGGGAAACAACCTTCAAATTGAATACCCGCTTTCCGAAAGTGGCACCCGCATTGCTCCGCTCGGTCAGAAAGAAATATAAAAACACAGGGACGGTCATCCCCAGGAAGCCTGTAATCTGTCCGCTTACCGGTCCCAATCCAGAGGTGTTGAACTGACTGGCTGCCAGGAACAGGATCCCGGCATAGGCCAGGATGACCAAGTAATCGACCAGGATTGCACCCAGCCTGTAGAGGATCAGTCTTTTCATAACTGCGAAAATTCAAATGTAACAATTCCGGCATCCAATTCAGCAAAGAATCTGCTGTACCTTATTTGTGATGCCTGACCATACGCATGATTTCAAGTGGCGCCTATCATCTATTGATCGCTATCCTGCGTGTCCTTTCGGAATCCGTATTTCAAATTGGATATACCCTAAGAAGGTGGTCAGTAAGCTAAGCTTCAATAAAACATTAAATTGCCATTGAAAGCTTCCCCGAAAAAAGCTAAAACTATAGCCATGGTCTGCTGAGAAAGTCAGCAAACCCTATGATTTAAACTTCGCCAAATATTCCATATACGGCATTTTTACAGGGTATAATCGATGAGAATTAAAGGTTTTCAATCATGATTGTCCCTCAGCAAAATGAATCTTAAGCTAATGGCGATTCATGCGCACTACTCACAATGCCAGGCAAAATTATAATTAACAGCAACTATATATTATTCAACAGCAAGCAAACTCTCGAGTTTTTCATCCAGCGCTTCGCCGCGCAGGTTGGTGGCGATGATCACGCCGTGCTGGTCGAGGAGGAAGTTGGAGGGGATCATCTGGACGTTATAATCCTGTGCTGCCTGTGTGCGGGCTCCTTCTGCATTCCCTAACTGATAGGGCCAGTCGAGCCGGTCCTTGACGACTGCTTCCCGCCAGGCTTCTTCGTTGCGGTCGAGCGAGACGGAAAAGATCTCGAATCCCTCCCCTTTCGTAAAGGAGGCTTCGTTGTATTCATCGTATACCTTTACCAGGTGCGGGTTCTCTATCCGGCAGGGATTGCACCAGGACGCCCAGAAATCAATCAACACCAGCTTGCCTCTCAGCGATGAGAGCTGCATGGTCTCCCCTTCCAGGTTGGGCATTTCAATCTCCGGGGCACGCAGTCCCAGGGTGGTTCCGACAGGCAATGCCTCGATCTCCGGCGGCATGGTGTAAGCGGCTTCCTCCCCGGTGTTCGGTGATGAATTGTTCCCGCAGGAGGACAGCATGAATAATGCGACAGTTACAAATGCAGTTCCAACATGTTTCAAGTTCATATAACTAGCTTTTTTTACTATTGAAAACGACTAACTTACGAGTAAAACTTATTCAATGAACCAAGCGTATAAGGCAGCAATCAGCGAAATGTTGATGATCATTCTTCACGCACAATCGAAGCACCCAGCCTGTTGAGCCGTTCATCGATCCGTTCATACCCGCGGTCGATCTGCTCGATATTGTGAATGATGCTCGTTCCCTCGGCGCTCATGGCGGCGATCAGCAGTGCCACGCCGGCCCGGATATCAGGAGAACTCATGGTGGTCCCGCGCAACTGCATGGCATTGTCGAGCCCGATCACGGTGGCACGGTGCGGATCACACAAAATGATCTGCGCCCCCATGTCGATCAGCTTGTCGACAAAGAACAGCCGGCTCACGAACATCTTCTGGTGGATCATGACTCTTCCCCGCGCCTGGGTGGCCGTAACGAGGATCACACTTAAAAGATCTGGTGTCAGTCCCGGCCAGGGCGCATCGGCGATGGTCATGATCGCCCCGTCGATAAAGGTCTCAATCTGGTAATGGTCCATGGAAGGAACATACAGATCCTCTCCCCTTCTTTCCAGTTGAATGCCCAGTCGTTTGAACGAACCCGGGATGATCCCCAGCTCATCGTAGGCCACATCTTTGATCAGCAGGTCGGAACGGGTCATGGCAGCCATACCAATGAAACTGCCGATCTCGATCATGTCGGGAAGGATCCGGTGGTCTGTCCCTCCCAGCTGTTCCACGCCGTGGATGGTGAGCAGGTTGGAGGCGATGCCCTCAATCTTCGCCCCCATGCGTACCAGCATTTTACAGAGCTGCTGGATATAGGGCTCACAGGCGGCATTATAAATGGTGGTGGTGCCTTTTGACATAACGGCGGCCATGATGATATTGGCCGTTCCCGTTACTGAAGCTTCATCAAGCAGCATTGTAGTACCCTGCAGGTCAGGCGCCTCCACCTCGAAGCACGAGCGATTTACATTGAATTCGAATTTGGCGCCCAGCATCTGGAATCCGATAAAGTGGGTATCCAGCCTGCGCCGGCCGATCTTGTCGCCGCCCGGTTTGGGAATAAATGCTTTGCCGAAGCGTGCCAGCAAAGGTCCGACCAGCATTACGGAGCCACGCAATTCGGTGGATTTGGTATAAAATGCATCTGAACGGAGGTAGTCGAGGTTCACCTGGTCGGCCTGGAAACGGTAGGTTTTGTTATCCAATTGCTCCACCTTTACGCCCAGCTCATCCAACAACTCAATCAGCTTCATCACATCCCTGATGGCGGGTATATTTTCAATGGTGATCTTTTCGGGAGTTAGGAGCACTGCACAGAGGACCTGGAGTGCTTCGTTCTTGGCTCCCTGGGGAATGATCTCCCCTGAAAGTTGCTTTCCTCCTTCAATAATGAATTTGCTCATAGCAGGTGTGGCTATCTCTTTTTCCCTCCACCCTTTTTCTTCCTGACATTTTTAGCAAGAATATCGCGCGTTTCGGGAAGTTCAAGGTTGGGGTCCAGTTGCAGGCGATTCTTTGACAATGTGACCAAATCCTCCAGTATCTCCCTGTCATTTACTGCTTCACGGTTCCAGGTGAGGTAAGACTTTTTCATATGGTAAGCGATCATCTTCACCAGGTCCTGCTTCTCCTCACCGTCCTCCATCTCCACTGCCTTGTCGATCATCAACACGATGGAATGGCCATAATGCTTGAAGCGGATCGGCTTCTGATTGTAGGGAATTTTCTTCGGTTTCTCTGCCAGCAGCTCCGGGGTGGGCGTCTCATAAGGCGAATCAATGTCCAGCTTAAAATCACTGATGATTGCCAGGTGGTCCCACAGCTTGTGCTTAA
Organism: uncultured Bacteroidaceae bacterium; assembly: GCA_964583445.1. Classification (GTDB taxonomy): domain Bacteria; phylum Bacteroidota; class Bacteroidia; order Bacteroidales; genus M55B112. The sequence goes on from CAZOXI010000189.1 coordinate 3,870, forward strand.
AGTCCGCCACATCACGGAGGTGTGGATTCAAGTTACCCATTACAGCGATCACGGTACGGGCGGCTTTATTGCGTTCTTCCCGGTCCTCGATTGTAAGCAGGTGTTCAACCATTTTCTGAATGTTGCGGCCGTATTCCGGCAGGACCAGGTGGGCCCGGCGGGTATTATAATCGTATTCCATTAAATTTATTTATGGTACAAAAGTAATCCTTTTTATCCTGATAGTAAAAAAATTAGACAAACTATATTCACTCCGGTACCGTAACCCGGGCATACAGCGATTCATTCCTGTATATAACCATGGAACTTATATGCCCCTGAACGCCGACCTGCTATCACTTGCAAGCGCATATAAGTTTGAAATATTTTGTTGTTGCACAAAAATGTGATCCGCTAATATTATCCGCCTAGTATTGTCCGCGAACCGCCCGCATCAGCAGAAAATCATGATAAAAATAATTACACCTCCGTTAGTCCAGGATCTTCAGTTTGGCAAATTTCAGCAGGAGCTGTTTATTTCCAATGGGGAACTTTACCGTTGCCTTGGTATTGGGTGCGCTGCCTTCCATCTGTATCACTTCACCGATACCGAATCGCGGATGCTCCACTTTCATGCCCACCTCTACGTTATCAAGGGTTGCAGGGGTTCCTGCAGAAGAGGCCGCCTTCTCCATCCGCAGCAATTGCTTGTCACCCACCGTCTCGCGTGAACGTTTCTGAAGAATGGGGTATTTCCTTTCAGGCTGCCGGGGACGGGTACGCTGATATGCTTCTTCTTCCTTGTCACCGAGCGTTGGGATGACCGGGTAAAAATCGTGTGGCAATTCGATATAATCCTTGTGGATCTCTTTGATGAACCGGCTGGGCGTGGTGATCGTCTCCAGTCCCCACCGGTAGCGTTTCCCTGCGAAAGTGATGGTTGCCGATCGTTCAGAACGTGTCAGCGCCACATAGAACAGGCGGCGCTCCTCCTCCAGTCCTTTCAGGTCGCCCGTATTCATGGATGAGGGGAACAGGTCCTCCTCCAACCCGGCAATGAACACATGCTTGAATTCCAGCCCCTTGGAGGCGTGCACGGTCATGACGCTTACCTTGTTCAGGTCCTCGTCCGATTCATTGTCCTGGTCGGTGAGCAGCGTTACATCCTGCAGATAAGTGGCCAGGGTGAGTTCCTCTTCAGATTCCTTGTTATCAGTATAATCCTTGATCCCGTTCAGCAGCTGCTCGGTATTTTCGTACCGGCTCACTGCCTCCGGTGTCTTCTCTGACCGCAGGTCGGCCATGATCCCTGTTTTATTCGCAATGGTATAGGCCAGGTCGAATGCTTCCATCTCGGTGAGTTTCGACATGAACTCTTTGATCATGGTTGTAAATGCATTCAGCTTTTTCACTGTCCCCTGGTTGAGTCCCAGGTTCACCTGACCGAGGTGGGTCAGCACCTGCCACATAGAAGTATCGAGTTTTTCCGCATACGCCATCACCTTGTCAACGGTGGTTTTCCCGATGCCCCGAAGCGGGTAATTGATGATCCGCTTCAGGGATTCATTATCGTTGGGATTGACCACCACCCGGAAATAAGCCAGCAGGTCCTTGATCTCCTTGCGCTGGTAAAAAGAGACAGATCCGTATACCTTATATGGTATGTTGATTTTCCGCAGGCTCTCCTCGAAGATCCGCGACTGTGCGTTCGTCCGGTAGAGGATCGCGAAATTTTTATAATCGAGCTGCTCATTGAACCGCAGTTCCGAGATGGCATTTGCCACTGCAAACCCCTCTTCGCGGTCATCGCGCAGCTTCAGTACCCGCACCCGCTGACCCTCTTCCCCGTCGGAGAACACTTTCTTGTGGATCTGGTCCTTGTTCTTGTCGATGATGCTGTTGGCAGCGTTTACGATCATTTTCGTGGACCGGTAATTCTGTTCCAGCTTGAACAGCTGGTATTCGGGATAGTCCTTTCTGAAATTCAGTATATTTTCAATACGTGCTCCCCGGAATGAATAGATGCTCTGGGCATCGTCACCCACCACACAGATATTTTTGTGCAAGGCCGAAAGCTGCTTTATGATCAGGTACTGTGAATAGTTGGTATCCTGGTACTCATCCACCAGGATATAATCGAATGCATTGCGGTATTTATCCAGTACCGCCGGGTGGTCACGAAACAGCAGATTGATCTGCAGCAACAGATCGTCGAAGTCCATCGCCCCGAATTTCTTGCAACGTTTTACATAGTGGCTGTAGATCTCCCCCAGCTGCGGCCTGCGTGTTGCCATGTCTTTGGTCCGGATCTCATTGTTGCCCAAATACACATCTGGTGTGATCAGGTTGTTCTTTGCTGAAGAGATCCGGCCAAACACTTCTGCCGGCTTATAGATCTTATCATCCAACTTCAGGTCCTTGATGATCTGTTTCACCAGGTTCCTGGAATCAATCGTGTCATAGATGGTGAAATCAGAAGGAAATCCAAGCACTTCCGCTTCACGGCGCAGGATGCGGGCAAACAGTGAATGGAACGTACCCATCCACAGCTGTCGTGCCAGGTCCCAGGAAACCAGTTTTCCCACCCGCTCTTTCATCTCTCTGGCCGCCTTGTTGGTAAAGGTGAGTGCCAGGATCCTTCCAGGATGAACCCCCTGCTCCAACAGGTGTGCCAC
>CAZOXI010000190.1:0-6517 GCA_964583445.1 uncultured Bacteroidaceae bacterium
CCGAAATGGCAGATATTCATGTGTTTGTTACCGACGAGCGGACTGCCGGTGGTGGCAGGGAATTCCAGTTTACCTTTATCGGTCAGAAGGTATTCGAGGGAATTGAATACACGATGAAGCACCATGTTGCACCCAACACAACCATTGCCGAACAACGTGAGGCGATCAAGCGTTTTCTGACCATGGGCTTTGCCTCCTTTATGCTGCAGACGCCATTGGGGTGCAATTTTTCGATTAGTTATACAGACAGTACCATTGCACCTGCAAACGACGTAAAGGAAGATCCATGGAATCAATGGATATTTCAATCGTACGTGGGAGGCATCAACCTGGAACTGGAATCCAACCAGCGCAGGTTCAATTCACGCTGGGGAATTTTTGCCGACAAGGTAACAGAAGAGTGGAAGTTTCGTCTCCGTCCCTATTTCAACTACAACACGGTGTTTATACAACCTTCCGAAACTGCCGATCCGGTGAGCAGCCGCCAGCACCGGCATGGGTTCGACAGCTATGCGATCATGAGTCTCACTGATCACTGGTCGGCCGGCCTTTATGGAACGTATTTCACTGCCAGCAGCCGGAACATCAGGCATGAATTCCTCTTGCTTCCGGGGATCGAATACAGCCTCTTCCCATACAGTGAGGCCACCCGCAGGGCCATCACCCTGACCTACCAGGTTGGCGCCGGATACTATGACTATTATGATGAAACCATCTTCAGCAAGACAGAGGAAACGCTTTTTAACCACCAGCTGAAAGGAATGGTGAATGTTCAGCAGCCCTGGGGATCAATTGAGGCCGGAATGATCGGTTCCAATTACCTGCACGACTTCGCCCGGCACAGAATCGAATTCTATGGCCAGGCCTCTGCCAGGCTTTTTGAAGGATTCGCATTGACATTCCAGGCCGACTACAATGTGGTCAGGGACCAGCTTTCACTGCCCAGGGGAGAAGCATCCATCGAAGATATCCTGCTGGAACAGCGTGAACTGGCGACAGCCTACACCTTTTCTGCAACAATCGCCATCACCTATACTTTCGGGTCAAAATATACCAACATCGTTAATACCAGGTTTTGATTACTGTTGATCCTTTTCTTCATATTCAGTAAGTAAAAGATGGTATACTGAATGATTCAAAGCTTCCTCGACCGGAAGTGCTGCTTTTTTTTTGCAATTTGATTATAAATCAATTAATATTAGCAGGAATTTTCTGGGGGTACAAATTAAGAATATCGTTTCAAGTTGATAAGGATAGTCTGAACACATGGAGAGGCGGACAAGGAAAGAATTTTTTGACCTCTACGGGTTGAAGCAAGGAAAACAGGATGATTTTGAGGCCCTGTTTTTCAATATGTATGACACCCTGTTCTACCTTGCCCTCAGCTATGTAAAGGTAAACGAGATCGCTGAAGACCTGGTCCAGGATTCTTTTATTCAGCTCTGGAAAAACAGGGATAAACTGGAGGAAAACACAAATGCGTATAATTACCTCTATACCCTGACAAAGCATAATTGCCTGAATTATCTTAAACGCCTGGAGGTAGAAGACCGATATATTCGCAATAGGTCCCTGGCCGAGATAAAGTTTCTGCAACAATCTATCAACAGCCTTCCAGACAGCTTTACAGACCTTATGGAGATCAAGCAGGACCTGCACGATGCCATTGAAAAACTGCCTGAAGACATCAGGGAAATATTCAAACTCAGCCGCTTCAATGATATGTCGTACGCAAAAATCGCTGAAAAGAAAACCATTAGCGTGAAGACTGTTGAAGCTAAAATGTCCCGGGCATTAAAAACCCTTAGACAGCTATTAAAGGAATATTATCCATTGATCCTGTTTTTCCAGTACATGGATAAAATAAAATTCTGACAGCTGGTTTTTTTATACTAAAAAAACGATCCATATTCATTTTATAATAAGGCCTTTACTGACGCCAGCACGATTACGACAAAAAAAGTTGCCTGTTTCCATAGGGTTTGGGACCAGGTAAATTGTTTATTATACTAAGTACAGCAGAATGAAAGAGAAGATAAGGAATACCCTATTGAACAAGTCCTCCGAAGCAGAGAGAGAAGCGTTCTACAGAGAATTACAGCAAGACCCGGCAGACGAGTCTGAATTTAAAGTGATCTTTTTCCTGTATGCAATCAACAGGATTTTATATAAGAAAACCTCCGAATCAAAAAAAGAGAGGATTTTTAAAAAGTTTTGGTCCAATGCACGGTCCAGGCCAACAAAAACAAAAAAACTGGTCATGATCGGACAGGCAGCAGCGATCGTGCTATTGATGATTTTTACTGCCAGTTCAATCCATACCAGCATGAACAGGACCGAATCATACACAATGAAAAGTGAAAGAGGCAGTGTATCTTCGTCCAAAATCAATGAAGGAGCAGAGATGTGGCTCAACACTTCATCATTTGCAGAAATAACAAAAAAGGGAGAAAAGCAGGTCATCGTTGACCTGGACGGTGAAGGGTATTTTGAAGTGGAACATAATCCCGAAAGGGAATTTATCGTCAAACTGGGAGATTTTCAGCTGAGAGATATCGGTACCTCTTTCAATATTAAGGCCTACCCTGATGACAACAAGCTGATTATTTCTGTTTTCGATGGAGTTGCACATCTTGAAACATCTGACAATCATTTACTGAATAGTCTCGAGTCCGGTGAGGAAATCGAGGTGGATCTTACTACAGGTGCAATGACGTTCAGAGCCTCCGACTACATTGCCGATATTGATTGGAAAGAAGGCAAGTTCTCATTCGAACAGGCTCCGTTATCAGAAATAGTCAAGGAATTCGAAGAGTGGTATGATGTTGAATTCAACATAGAAAACGAAACGGTAAAAGACCAGTTATTTACCGGGGTACTCAAGAGAAAATCATCCATTGGTAATCTCATGTACATTTTAAAATTAACCTCAAATTTTGAATATGAAATAAAAATTAAAAGAGATGGTAGTAGTTTAGTTAATATATATTAGGGAAGAGAGAAAGCACACTGCTGGTAACAGTGTGCTTTTTTTAGATTAAAACCGCTTGCTAACAATTCTAATCCAACTAATACTTCAAAGTTATGGAAAATAACAGTTCTTTCTCATTCAGGCAATGCCTTTTTGCCAAAAAACTAATTCAGATTATGAAACTGAGTCTATTGATGATGATCCTGGCCATAAACACGGCCATCGCTGGTTCCTTAGCAGGACAGGATTGTAAAGTCAGCCTCAATCTTGAAAATGCCAGTGCAACTGACATTTTCAGAGAATTAGAGGCGAAAACCAATCTTGGATTTGTGTACAGAAATGACCAGATCAATCATCAGAAACTCTACACGATCCAGGCACGCGACGAACAGGTATCCAGCGTACTGGGCAGAGTGCTTGCTGACCAGAACGCGAAGTTTCAAATACTGGATGACTACATCGTCATTTTAGGCGAAAACATCAGCAACCAGTCTGTTCAGGATACTTTGCAGACCATCAGCGGCGTGGTCACCGACAGTGACGGTGAGCCGGTTCCGGGGGTAACCATCCTGATCAGAGGAACCACCAAGGGTTCCATATCCGCTGCAGATGGAACGTATACGCTTTATAATATCCCCGTTGGAACCACCCTCATATACTCAGCTGTGGGGATGGAAGACAAAGAAATACTCGTGGGAAACCAGACCCGGATCGATGTTACAATGCAGTATTCCTATGAAGAGATTGATGAAGTTGTTGTAATCGGATATGGAACGGTGAACAAAAAAGACCTGACGGGCTCAATATCCAAGATTTCACGTATGGAATTTGAAAACCGCCCGGCAACGAATGCGGCAGAATACCTGCTTGGTACCGTCGCCGGACTGAACTACGATCTCAGTACTTCTGCACGACCCGGGAGCTCATTCGAAATCAGGGGCCCCACCTCCTTAAGTGCAAGTAATGATCCGCTTATTGTACTGGATGGTGTAATTTTCAATGGCACACTGAGTGATATCAATCCAAATGACATTGAATCTTTTGATGTACTTAAAGACGGGAGTGCAGCAGCTGTTTATGGAGCCCGGGCCTCAAACGGGGTAATCAGCATTACGACCAAAAGAGGTGAATCTGAAGTGCCCCAAATCCAGTTTGACGCCAAAGTAGGGCTGGCCAGTTTAGTAGATCATATGAGGCCTTTTGGCCCTGAAGAATACCTGGTTGCAAGAAAAGACGCACTGATTTCCCAGTACCCGACCATAGCTGAACAATATCCCTATTATTATCATGACCCACGGGAACTCCCGGCTGATGTAGACCTTGACACATGGTTAAATTATGATCCGGGGGCACCGACCGATGAAATCCAGGTTTGGACCCGGCGTCTGCAATTGCAAAACGTTGAGATCGACAACTTCATGGAGGGGAAAACGACCGATTGGTACGACATGGTTTTTCAAAATGGATTAAGGCAGGATTATAACCTTGCTTTATCAGGTAAAACAAAACGTTTCAACTATTACTGGTCACTTGGATCTGTCAACAATGAGGGGATCATTGTGGATGAAACCTTTGAGAAAATCAGGTCAAGAGTAAACCTGAGTGCTGATGTGACAGATTATCTGCAGGTTGGAATAAATGCACATGTTGCATTTGATGACAACGGGGACCAGGAGGTGGATTGGGACGAGGCAATCAACGCCAGCCCTTACGGTGAGATTTATGACAGTACCACGGTATATAAATGGTACCCGCACGATGACAATATGGCCCAGAACCCCTTCGAACCTACCCTTCGGGATGTTTATGACCGCAGTCAATCCATCATGTCCACCTTATTCGCAAAACTGAAGCTGCCCTTCGGGTTCAGATATGAACTGAATTTTACCAACAGGGCCCAGTGGAGCCAGGATTATGAGTACGATCCGAAAACCACGCGCTCAGGGAATCAATCCAATGGATTCGCAGAAAGGAGACACAGAAGATATGCAGAATGGCAGATAGACAATATATTACGATGGAACAAGACCTTTGGCGATCATTCCAGGTTTGACCTGACCTTACTGTATAATGCAGAACAGTACAGATCATATAGCAGCACCATGGAAAACAGCGATTTTATTATATCCGAGGCACTGGGCTATAATGGCATTCAACTGGGCAACATTCCTATAGTCAATTCAAACGATCAGTATGAATCCGGTGCAGCCATGATGGCCAGGCTGAATTACACACTGTTTGACAGGTATTTGTTCACAGCCTCATTCCGTCGTGATGGATATTCAGCTTTCGGGCAATCCAATCCATGGGCTAATTTCCCCGCGGCTGCCTTTGCATGGCGGATTTCAGATGAATCCTTCATGGATGGAGTAAACGCAATCAGTAACCTGAAACTGAGATTGTCCTGGGGGATCAACGGGAACCGAAGTGTTGGCAGATATGATGCCCTGTCCAGGTTGAATCAAACTACCTACATTATCGGTGGTGAAACAGTGATCGGACTTTATCCTACCAATCTGCCAAACACAAATTTAAGATGGGAACGCACTACTGCATATAATACAGGTTTGGATGTTGGACTCCTGAATAACCGTATCTCCGCTACTTTAGATGCCTATATGATGTTAACAAATGATTTATTGCTGACACGGGCATTACCGGATATTACCGGGTATACGGATGTAATATCCAACCTGGGAGAGATCGAAAACAGGGGACTGGAAGCCACAATATCGTCCATTAATGTTATCACGAGTAATTTCCAATGGAAATCGAGGTTCATTTTCTCAATGAACAGGAACAGGATTAATCATCTGTATGGAACGATGGTGGACATCCTGGATGAAGAAGGAAATGTGATTGGTCAGCGAGAGGACGATGATATCCAGAATGACTGGTATATTGGACATGCGCTGGATGAAATTTACGAATACCAGGAGATCGGTGTCTGGCAGGAGGATGAGGCAGAAGAGGCATGGCAGTATGGTCTTTTGCCCGGTGATTTCAAAGTGAATGATGTGAATGGCGACGGTGTATTTACACCTGAGGAAGATCAAGTGTGGATAGGATTTACAGAACCCCGGTACCGGCTGAGTCTCAGGAACACCTTTAATTTACTGGGTGGACTGGAAATTTCCTTCCAGCTAAGAAGCTACCTGGGGCACCTGGACCGGATCAATGAACTGAAGCATACTTCATATTATGACCGGATCAACCATTATAATACACCTTACTGGACGCCTGATAATCCACTCGAAAGGTATGCGCGTTTAAGCTCTACCACTACAGCGAGTTTCAATGTCTGGAGAAGCGCCTCTTTTGTCCGGATCCAGGATGTCTCTCTGGCATACAGACTTCCTAAAGAGATTGCGGCGAAGTTAAGGTTAACCAGTGCACGTTTCTATCTTAACTTCAACAACTTATACAGTTTTGACACTTGGGATTTGTGGGATCCTGAAACCAATGATCCCACTCCTTTGATTTCTACGCTTGGTGTAAGTATTGTTTTATAATAGAAAATTTCGAAGTCATGAATATATCAGAAAA
>CAZOXI010000191.1:0-6510 GCA_964583445.1 uncultured Bacteroidaceae bacterium
CCGTTATCATCTGTAACGGTCCAGGTGACCGTAGTGGTTCCTACCGGGAACACTGCAGGTGCATCGTTGGTCACAGTGGCAACGCCACAGTTGTCTGCCGTAGTCGGTGTTCCAAGGGTGACATTGGCAAGGGCCGTACCGCATACGCCCGGATCACTGTCTTCTGTAACCGCTGAAGGTGCCGTGATCGTTGGTGGTTCCACATCCACGATCGTTACTTGCTGGGAAGCCGTGGCTGTAAGTCCGTTATCATCTGTAACTGTCCAGGTAACCGTGGTGGTTCCTACCGGGAACACTGCTGGGGCATCATTGGTCACACCGGCAACACCACAGTTGTCATCCGTAGCCGGAGTGCCGAGGGTGACATTCGCAAGGGCCGTACCGCATACGCCCGGATCACTGTCTTCTGTAACTGCGCCAGGGGCGGTAATTGTAGGATCCGTAGTATCCTCAATTACCACATTTTGTTGCTGAGTAGATGTATTTCCATTGCCATCGTCATACGTCCAGGTGACAACTGTAGTGCCCTGGGTTGTAATTGGAAAAGTTGCATCGTGTGTTCCCGTGACCTCACCGACACAATTGTCCGTTGCTGTTGGAGCTGTAAGACTGTTTACCTCGCACTGTGCAGTGACATCTGCAAGTGTTGTAATATCCGGAACAGGAGCATCTGTATCAGCAAGATTCACATTTTGTGTTTGCGTCGCTGTATTCCCATTCCCGTCATCGTAGGTCCAGGTAATAACTGTCAGACCCTGTGCAGTGATGGGGAATGCAGTCGTGGTTGTTGACGTAACCTGACCGACACAATTATCGGTCGCTGTGGGAGCAGTCGGTGTGACCTCACAAGACTCATCAATGTCCGGAAGGGTAGCCACATCCGGTACTGGATCTGTAACATCATCCAGGATCACATTCTGTGTTTGTGTTGAAGAATTTCCTGCGGCATCCGTGTATGTCCATGTGACCACAGTCGTTCCCTGGGTAGTAATGGGAAGCGTTGCATCATGGGTACCGGTGACCTGTCCGTCGCAATTATCCGTTGCTGTGGGCGCTGTGAGCGAAGACACCTCACATTCAGCGTTGATATCAGATAAGACAGCAACATCAGGATCAGGCGCTTCTGTGTCTTCCACAATAACATCAAATGAACAGGTGGCAGGGCCGTTTCCCGTTTCATCGGTATATTCGTAGGTTACAGTTGTTGTTCCAACCGGAAATTCCGATTCACTGGCAAATCCAGCGGTCATCACACCTGAAATCCCGGTTCCCAGCGCATTGTCAGCGAACAAAGGTTCCGTATAACTCACCACGGCCCCGCAGATTCCCGGGTCATTCGAAACGGTAATATCTTCCGGACAAAAAGTTACCGAGGGACTTTCAGTATCCAGGTATACACGCAGATCAATGGGATCAACCAGGCTGCCGATCGTATCATTGCTTTCGAAGATCCCATATTCAAAAACAGCATAGGTAGTGAGATCGTCGTCATTATAAAACATAAATCGAACGGTATCTCCGATGATGTTATCACTATATGCTAAAAATGAAAAAATATACCGATTGGCTGGATTTACATTGTCTGCCTCAGAGGTTACACCCCGACATTCTCCATTGATGAATGCCCCCAGGGTGCCGCTGTCCATATCCACCCCCTCAATGATCACAACTGCATTTACTTCAGTTGAGTATTCGTAATCATTAACGTTAACATTCCAATCCGGCTGGGCAACAGCTGCAACCATGGTCAATACAAATCCCATGACGAGCATCATCCTCATCATGAACTTCCTGGTACTCCTGAAAATTTCCATAGCAAATTTTTTATCGTAGTTGCACGGGTGGTTCCCTTTATTTGTTTTGTACATCCTGAATTATTTAAGCTCCCCGACATTCAACCGTCCACCGAAAAATCATTTTCATATGCACGAAAAAAAAATCAGGAAGCGGAATTATAAAAATACGCAGAACACACCGATTTATAAAGGGTGTTCACCCTCTAATACTGCACCTATTTATGAATGGTTAATTCTTTTTGACAAACATAATTCTGTGCCCTTTTTTGCTCATCACGATGTGCTCAAAACCCAAAAACCGTTACCCCTTGTATACGTGGTAATTACACCTGTATTCCAAGACAATATGCCCACCATGATTCCCCTGTCCAATTCATTGTCAATATACTGTATTTCAAGATATTAATCGCACAAATCCAATAACCCGAAAAAAAGGCCGTTTTCTTTGGTAACCAAAACAGGATCTTGTGTGAATTTCAAAATGAAAATCCCACACCCGGCCAATGCTTCAACATAGACAATATAGATGTTCGTCATGTAAAATATAATATTCATCATCTGAATTAATTATTTCACCCTGTACTTCCCGGCAACTCGGCCACCTTCCAACGGACCAGTAGCAACATTTGATCAAGAGTTGACAATAAAGGAGAGCGTGCAATAACATCAAAACATGACAGGTTTTTCAGAAAAAATTTCAAATGAAACCTTCATCATTGAGTATTTTAATTTTAGAGGAAGCAAGCACAAAAGGGCATGTATATATTGTACGTAGCCCGAGGGGTATTGATGAAGGTTCGCCGAGAACCTTTATAATATAAGTATTCTACGAGGCAACTAATCACCTTGAGCATAAACAAAGATTGTAATTAATTGTAAATAAATACTATAACTTAAATATATACTTGTGAAATGAAAATCCATTGACTGCTCTCCATTCAGAATACTTGGTTTTTGTTACTTTAGAGGGCAACTTAAAAATGACCAACAACAGACTCATCGGACAGAACCCAAAGGTAGGCATCAGGCCCGCGATCGACGGTCGTATGGAAGGGGTACGTGAATCGCTCGAAGAACAAACCATGCAGATGGCAGAAACTGCTGCTGAACTTATCAGCTCATCACTGAAACATGCCGACGGCTCCAGGGTGGAATGCGTGATTGCAGATACCACCATCGGCGGTGTGGCAGAGGCTGCTGCCACCGCAGAAAAATTTGCCCGTGAGGGTGTCGGGGTGAGTCTTACAGTAACCCCATGCTGGTGCTACGGCGCGGAGACCATTGACATGGATCCGCTGATCCCAAAAGCCATCTGGGGATTCAATGGGACCGAACGTCCCGGTGCCGTCTACCTGGCAGCTGCACTGGCAGGACATAACCAGAAAGGACTTCCTGCATTTGGAATCTATGGAAAAGATGTGCAGGATGCCGGCGAAAAAGAGGTCCCTGCCGATGTCAGAGAAAAAATCCTCACGTTCGTGAAAGCCGGGTTGGCCGCTTCGACCATGCGAGGCAAATCTTACCTCTCCATGGGAAGTGTTTCCATGGGTATTGCCGGTTCAATTGTCGATACCACCTTCTTCGAAGAATACCTGGGCATGCGGTGCGAGTCGGTCGACATGTCGGAATTCACCCGCAGGATCGACAGGAAGGTCTACGATCCGGAAGAACTTGAAAAGGCATTAAAATGGGTGAAGGCAAATTGCAAGGAAGGAAAGGATTATAATCCTGATAAAGACAGGAGAACGGACGCGCAGAAAGAAGAGGATTGGGCTTTCGTGGCCAAGATGGCGCTGATTGCGCGTGACCTCATGGCAGGGAATCCCAAACTGAAGGAACTGGGATTTGGCGAAGAGGCCATGGGACACAATGCCATTGCAGCGGGATTCCAGGGACAAAGACAATGGACCGATCACTTCCCGAACGGCGATTTCATGGAAGCGATCCTCAACTCTTCCTTCGACTGGAACGGGATCAGGAAACCCTATATGATGGCTACGGAAAACGACAGCCTGAATGGTGTCGCCATGCTGTTCGGACATCTTCTCACCGGTTCGGCACAGGTGTTTAGTGATGTGCGTACTTACTGGAGCCCCGAGGCCGTCAAGCGGGTCACCGGGTTCGATCTGAAAGGGGATGCGAAAAACGGATTCATTCACCTGATCAACTCCGGATCCAGTGCCCTGGATGGTACCGGACAGCAAACCATCGACGGCAAACCGGCCATGAAACCCTGGTACGAGATCACGGAAAATGAAGCACAAAAATGCCTGGACAACACCACCTGGGGACCGGCGATCACGGAATATTTCAGGGGTGGCGGGTTTTCATCCACTTTCGACACGCGCGGTGGAATGCCGGTAACCATGAGCAGGATCAATATTATCAAAGGACTCGGTCCGGCCCTGCAAATTGCGGAAGGTATGACCATCGACCTGCCGGAAGATGTGCACCAGACCCTTACGGAAAGGACCAACCCCACCTGGCCGACGACCTGGTTCGTGCCCAGGCTCAGTGAGGATCCTAATTTTAAAGATGTCTATTCCGTAATGGCCAACTGGGGAGCCAACCATGGTGCGTTCTCATACGGACACATCGGATCGGAGCTCATGGCCCTGGCCAGCATCCTCAGGATTCCGGTCTGCATGCACAATATCCCGGAAGAAAAGATCTTCCGTCCAAGTGCCTGGTCGGCATTCGGAATGGACAAGGAAGGTGCAGATTACCGGGCCTGCCAGGTGTACGGACCGCTGTATAAATAATCTCTGACGATAATAAGACAAGCTTTTTTTATATTCATAGGGTAGGTTTGCTTAAGCAAATCTATCCTTATGCAGATTTTAATTTTTTGTATCTTTACAAAAATGGAGTTTGCTATGACAATGTTAGAACTAAAAAGCCTTTTAATTAATCGAATATCTGAAATAAATGATGTTCGCTTTCTTCAAGCAATTAAGACAATTCTGGATCAGAAGGTAGAAGATTCAAGCCTTGAATTGACAAAAGAACAATACAAAGAAATTAAAGATTCCCGGGCAGAAATAAAAGAAGGGCTATTTCTTTATAATAACGACTTGGAAAAAGAAATTCAGGGATGGCTCAACGCAAAATAATTTGGTCCCATAAAGCTAGGATTAAACTTACCCAAATTTTAGAATTCTATATCAAACGGAATAATAGTAAAACTTATTCCATTAAGCTTTTTAAGCAATTTCAAAAGAACATTAAACTTCTTAAAAAACAACCAAACCTTGGAATTAAAACCGACATCTCTGATGTCAGGTCATTGATAATAGGTGAATTTATCGTATTTTATGAAATAACCGATGAATTGATCATTATTCATACATTATGGGATTGTCGGCAAAATCCAAAAGATTTAAATATTAAATAGCAACCTCCAAATTCACTGCACAATAAAATTTTTTTAGGCAAGTCATTTCCTAATATCTTATACCGTTAAACCTCGACAATCTCCCAACATTTGCCGGCAATCACATATCCAGATTATCATTAACTTGCTGCAAATTTATTTTAGACGATACAGTTGGCATGCAGAACAAGCAGCAGAGCACAAAAAGCAATCCAGAAGGCCGAAAAAAACTCAGGCTGATCATACTGTTTCTCATCAGCACGGTCAGCCTGGTTCTTTCGTGGCAGTCAGATGCCACGGTGTTCTTCGTATTCCTGGCCTTTGTTCCTGTGTTCATGATCTTCGACAGGCAAACTTTTTCCTATGACGAAAAAGTCCTGGTAATCATCCTCTCCTTCCTGTTTGTATTTATTTCGGCATACCTGACTACCTACTGGATCAGGAACGTGAATCCGCCGACCCATTTTGTCATCGCACTGCTCCGGGGGCTTACCATGATGCTGCCTTTTGTGGCTGCTTTCATCTTTCTTTTCAAAACAAAAAAAAGAAGAAATGCGCCCGTTATCGCCTTCGTCACCGCATGGCTGATGATGGAGGTGCTGCATGACCTGAATATCCTGGGAATGTCGTACGGGAACCTGGGACATGTACTCGCCGCTTACCCGGGAATGATCCAATGGTATGCCGTTACAGGCACCATCGGTGGAACAGCATGGATCTTCCTGGTGAATTATGCTATATATCTGCTGTTGCAATCCCTGCTTGTTTCAAGGCTTCGCCTCCCCAAATTCAGACGTGTATCTGAAGCAGAAATCGGATGGGATTCGAAGATGGGATCCGGAAAAGAATCGAAAGTAGAATTCAGTAAAGAATCAAAAGCCCCACAAAGCTCCATTCCACCGAAAGTTTCGTCCCGGTGGATAACCGCCACTGCACTCCTGGCCCTGGCAGCGGCATTCCCGGTGTTGATATCGCTCATTATCTACCGGGCACCGTATGCAACCTCCGTGACCGACATCAATGTCGTGGCAGTACATACCAGCATGGATGTATACGATTTCAAATATGAAGTAGCGCCCGAAGTGCTGCTGGAAAATTATATCAGTACCTCGAAAAAGGGACTCCCACAATGGAATGCTCAGAAGTTCGACCCTGAAAACCCGGATTCACTATCTCCACTCAATATCATTTTCTGGCCGGAGAACGCACTCACGGGAAACCTTTTTGCAGGCAACCTCAACAACAGCAAAGCAGTAGAAATGATCCGTAGAGATCTTATAAAAAGCACACAAACCGTGGTTGTCACCGGTGCGATCGTAGACCAGAAAGTCCCCGCCCCGG
>CAZOXI010000192.1:0-3432 GCA_964583445.1 uncultured Bacteroidaceae bacterium
TGTAAACGATGTACTGATATTTTATGTAAACGATGTACTGATATTTATCAATTAATCAGTAAAAAATACAGAAGGATGAAACGAATTATGTATGGGTTGGGTGTGGCGGCACCCATTCTTGTTATTATTGCTGCTTTGTTCAAAGCGTATCACTGGCCTGGTGGCGGGGTAATGATCACCCTGGCACTCTTTATTACCGGTATGATTTTCCTGCCCCTCTTTGTGATGGTAAGGATCCGGGATACCAGGCGCATGGATGAACCTGTACCACTGGGTCTCTATTTAATTGGAATGATTTCGGGAATGATTTCCATCCTGGGAACCCTGTTCAAAGTGCAGCACTGGCCGGGGGCTTCCATTATGCTTACGCTGGGACTGGCTGGACTTGCACTGGGATTTCTCCCTGCTTTTGCCAGGTACAGGATCAAGGAGGCAAAACGGAAGAATGAATCCATTAATAAGGGGCTCTGGATTGGCGGGATCATTGCCGGTATGCTGGTGATCATGGGTACCCTGTTCAAGATCATGCACTGGCCAGGTGCAGGTATTGCACTTATTGTTTCCTGGTCCCTGTTGGCCGTAGTCATTTTGCCATTGCTGGTATTGAATCAGCTCAAGCAATCGGAGCAGCGGATCAACAGCTTTTTCGGAATACTCATCATAACCGTATCAGCAGCTGTATTTATCATGGCACTCATGCGCAGCACCCCTGAATACTATTCATTTGGATATGTGGTGATGGAGAACAGTGCTGTAGGGCAAGCTAATTATTACCAGGGGCAAACCATGAATATGCCACAGGCAGCAGGTTCTGAAATGACCGGAGCAGGGGTCTCCGGGGAAGAAGCTTCTGTGCCCGAAGATGCCAGCGTTGAAGCAGAAGAAGTTCAGGTTAGCGCAGACATGACAGCATTCAGGGATGAAGCCGATGCACTGTGCAGCTATATTCAATCGTTGCGTGAAGAGCTGGCAAAAAATTATTCCGGTGAAGAGGACCATCCCATCACTGAACGTGGAGCGATTGATATAAGGGAGATGTTCCTTGTGGGTAAAACATCGCTTCCATATGAGTTGATCTCAGAGCGCGACGAAAACAAGATGTATACGATGCTTGAAGCTTTTCAGGATCATGCATTGGAGCTGACCGAGGAAGCGGCGTTGATCACCTTCATTGACACCCAGTTCAGTTTCAATCCACCCCAGGAACTGGATCAGGAGCAATGGAGCAAATTTTGTTTTACGGGTCCCCTGATGCATTCCATCGCAATTCTTGGTACATTCCAGTCCACCGTGAGGATGGTCGAGCGCGAGATCCTTACGGCTTCAATTTAGTATCAGCATGGAATCTTATGTTCCTGGAGCAAATCCGCATTTCTGCACATAGTTATTGAAAGGTGGTCAGGTCTGTGACCTGATCGCCCCGGGAAGGAGGCTGTCTCAGTTCAATGGGACAGCCTTTTTACAATTGTATAAGCCATACAATTGAAATATCTATGCCCAATTGAGGGTATCATTCAACCCATCTTTTCATCCAGGGCCAACCTCCTGCGCCCGCTCCGGTGTTCCCTTCATATGCGCAAGTCCTGGTGCGGGCTGCAGGCCCCATCAGTATTCCTTTTTCTCCGGTCAGTATTTCATCCATCGAAAAGAAATCCTGCTTAAAAAACGGATTTTTACATCACTCATCACATCAACCTGCAGAGATGCACCGGAATACTTCTACCGGTTGCATAACCGGATGCTAACACTTAATAAAAAAATCCAGAAGAGACTGATATGAAGATTTCAATTGCCCGACCGGTAAACCCAGTATGGTTGGCCCTTCAAAATTTATGACCAAAGAAAAAGAAATTCGAACACCACTACTTAAAACGGTGCAAGGCACTTTTTTAAGGGGGAGTTGCAGAATCTCTCCAAAAGTAAAATTCAAAAATTTCCCTTCAATTATTCAAAATTGAGGGAACGGGAAATCTGAATTTTTAGCTAGACTAACTTAATATTTTAACCGGGGCCATTGCCTCACAAAAACCCAGGAAAATGAAAAATTATGGTATTAAAAACAAACTGATCATTGTACTGTTTTTTATTTTTAGTCTCTCTGCAATTACAGTTGGCTGTAAAAAAGAATTTGTAGAAGAAAACAGCTATTCGAATGAAGAGATTGAACTTATCGGACAAAGGCACAATGAAGGACTTGATGTTATTCTCGAAACATTTGAGGAAAGTAGCATCGCAAAGAAATATCACAAGAAAAAAAGTGCAAATGTTGCTTTAACAACGCAAGATAAATTAGAAATTGCCAGGTTTTTAGATGTCCGGGCAAAAGAATTTATCTCAAATCATCCTTTAACATACAAGGGGAAACAAATCGACATTGAACCTGTAGATTTTTCAGATGAACAATTGCTAAGCTTCTTTAATTCTGAAGTTGACGGAAATTTATCAACGGAATTACAATTAAAATACTTTACTTTACTTGAAGATGCGCATTATAACCAACCAGGTTCGGGCAGATCACTTGTCAGGGAAATAGATCGCATCCTTTCGGATGCAAAAGTTGAAATAGCTGATGAAGGTGAATTATTACCTGTCTTAACAATGGGGAGTGTATTAAAGTATTCAACTCAATACTGGCATTCAGACATGAAGCGCAAGGGATGGTTATCTATTGCACTTGCAGATGCAACAAACGGGGGCAGTGCAGCGCTATGGGGAGCAGCTGTTGCAGGTCCTTTGGGAGCTGTTGTGGTAGGTGTTAATGGTGCAATTATTGGTTCTTGTACGGCATATTTAATAGGCGAAATTTGAAAGCATATGGAACGTATTTTATTATTTCTTGTTATCATCTTACCTTTTGTTCTTACAATAATATTTTTTATAAGAAGCAGAAAGGCAGAAGGGTATATTGAAGAGACTTCAATGAAAAGGGTTGAGGATAAAGATAGGTTTATTGAAGAATTGAAAAAGCTCTGCGCAAAGAAAAAATGGGATGTACAATTCGCAGAAGAACAAGTTCAGATAAGAACAAATCTCACTATCTATTCTGTGGGTGAAATAATAACCATCACATTCATGGACAAAGATGATGGATTGTTTGTGAAAGTTTCGAGTAAGCCCAAAGTTAAAACAACCAGAATTGATTATAATAAGAATAAAAACAATGTTGAATTGATCACCGGCTTATCCTGAAGAGAAGAGCTACAGCTGGTCAATTAACTTTTCGCAGGAATTTCCGGGAGAGCATGGCTCATCCCGGAAATTTTTCACAGAGAGGTTCTTATTATGGTACATCATTTCAATAAGGGAAGCAGGCGGCTGCTCATTACGAAACAGTTCAATACAGAAAGCCAAATAACCATAGTGGTATCCGGTTAAAAATACCCTGCTCGATATCATCCAGAACCAGAAATGCATTGGACAGATGCTTAATTT
>CAZOXI010000192.1:3442-6510 GCA_964583445.1 uncultured Bacteroidaceae bacterium
CTTACCTCCGATTTCGAAGATGAATGTATCATCAACCAGGAAATCTCCTTTCCCGGGTAATCTTACATGGTGCAAAACATTCAACTGGGAATTAAAAAAGGTCTCTCTGATGGTCTCTGTTTCTCGCTCAGTCATATTCAAAGAATAAAAGAGGTTCGTATTACCAAGGTAGATCTTACCAGGCTTTTGTAAAATTTTATTTCCCCTCGCTTTTTGCGAGATAGTGCTAATCATTTCAGCTTTCTCAAGGTAATCAAGGTATTTTAGCAATGTTCTATGATCGGCCACATAGAGCCCTTTCCTCAGGCCAAGCAGATTAGGTACATACGGTACTGTGGATGCAATGGCTGCCAGCAGCTTTTTTAACTTCATCGAAGTATCAAAGGATATGTCCGATACCGCAGGTATATCTGTTTCAATAATTACGTTTAAAATGCTATTTAACCTGTTGTAATAGTCGGGCGGATCTTCCAGGTAAAAGGGATAATAACCTGTCTTTAAATATTCCTTAAAATGGGGAATAATCTTGATCTTACCGGTTATGGCAGTTGAAATCTCCTGGTGATGATCCAGGATATTTACCAGGGAGACCTCACTGTATGTAAATAATTCTTTCAATTCAAGATACTCGCGGAAGGAGAGCCCGGCAAGCCTGTATGTGCTTTTTCGGCGACTCAGATCACCCTGTCCCTTATAAATTTTCAGCACTGACGAACCAGAATAAACCACTTTCAATCCTGGCAATCTATCATAAATATTCTTTAATTCTGCAGACCAGTCAAATCCCTTCTGTTTGGGTGGATATTTATGAACTTCGTCCAGGAAAAGATATTTGACTCCATATTTTTCCAGTTCATCAGCCAGGTCGATAATGGAATCCGAATACATCAATTTATCGTCAAGAGAGAGATAGACAGCTTGGTTAGGCAATTCCTGATTCAAGGTCTTTGCCTTCTGCAGCATTAACGTGGTCTTACCCGCACCTCTTGCTCCCAATATCTCAATCAACCTTGCGTTCCAGCGGATTTGGTGAAAAAGGTACCTTTTAAAACTCATACTGACTCCATCAATAAGCCTGTTACTGTTATTAAAGATCTGTTGTATCAACATGTTCTATTTGTAATATAATACAAAAATAACATAAAAAAATTGTATAACAGTACAAATAAATTCAAATAACCGATAATTCCAATTCTTAATACATTAACTGGGAAATGCAATATGTAAAATATTCATAACATCATGCTTATAAAAGCCTACGGCAGTGCGGTGCACGGGATCAGTGCGACGGTCATCACCATCGAGGTGAATATCACCTACGGGATAAGGTTTTTTATTGTGGGACTGGCAGACAATGCGGTGAAGGAGAGCCAGAAAAGAATTGAGTCGGCGATGGTCACCAACGATTTTGAATGGCCGCGTACCCGGGTGGTGGTGAACATGGCCCCGGCGGATATCCGGAAGGAGGGGGCTTCATATGACCTACCGCTGGCACTGGGGATTCTGGCTGCTTCGAAGCAATTGCGTGCCGACCTGCTTTCTGAATACCTGGTGGTGGGTGAACTGTCACTCGACGGAACCGTGCAGAATGTCCGCGGAGTGCTACCCATGGCCCTCCGTGCTCACGCAGAGGGATTCCGGGGAATCATGCTGCCCCGCGGCAATGCCCGGGAAGCCGCGGTGGTGGAAGGACTGGAGGTGATCGGGGTGGATACCCTGAAGGATGCGGTTGGGTTCCTTGAGGGAACGGCGGAGATCGCACCCACGAAGGTCAATATCAGGGAGGAATTTCTGAACAACCTGGAGCGGTATGACCTGGATTTTTCGGATGTAAAGGGACAGCAGGCAGTGAAACGTGCATTGATGATCGCGGCGTGTGGTCAGCATAATGTGATCATGGTCGGTCCTCCCGGCTCGGGCAAGACGATGCTCGCCAAGCGGATGCCGTCGATCATTCCCCCTATGACCCTCGAAGAAGCGCTTGAAACTACCAAGATCCACAGCGTCGCCGGGAAGATGGGCAGGGAGACGGGGTTGGTAACACTGCGTCCGTTCCGGAGTCCGCATCACACGATCTCTGATGTCGCCCTGGTGGGTGGCGGAAATTCGCCACAGCCCGGGGAAATTTCCCTGTCACACAACGGTGTATTGTTCATGGATGAACTGCCGGAATTCAAACGTAATGTGCTGGAGGTGTTAAGGCAGCCCCTGGAAGATCGGTTTATCACAGTGAGCCGTGCCAGGTTCACGGTCAACTATCCGGCCAATTTTGTCCTTGTGGCATCTATGAATCCCTGTCCCTGTGGTTTTTTTAACCACCCCGAAAAAAACTGTACCTGCAGCCCCGGGATGGTGGGGAACTACCTGAACAAGGTTTCCGGTCCGCTGCTGGATCGCATCGATATACATATCGAGGTGGTACCTGTACCATTTAAGCAGCTGTCAGAACTACGTTCAGAGGAATCGAGCGAGGCAATCAGGAAACAGGTGATCGCAGGTGCGCGGGTCCAGGAAAAACGGTTTGCCGGGATCAAAGGGGTGTATGCCAATTCCCAGATGAACACTTCGATGCTGCGGAAGTATTGTCCGCTGGGGCCGGACAGCCAGGCCATTCTTAAAAATGCCATGGAGAAGCTGGGACTTTCTGCCCGGGCCTATGACCGGATCCTGAAGGTATCCCGCACCATCGCCGACCTGGAAGCAGAAATACACATCGGACCTGCCCATATCGCAGAAGCAGTAAACTACCGGAACCTCGACCGGGAAGGATGGGCGGGCTGATTATCAGCAGCTTTATCAACGATAAAGAGGCTGACAGTCATCTCGACCCGGTATACCGCAACCCCTGGTGGGTTCCGGTCGTTTTAGCTGCTGAATGACTTTATGCATAATCTTCGCGTTACCTGGCGCCCTCTGCGGTCAAAAACCTCTTTTTCGTGAACAATTTTCGTCTGAATTGTTATACTTTCTGAAACGAATAAAAGAATGCATACGATTACAGATGTGGATAAATATACAGTGGAACAGGTGCGTCATCTGAACGATTCAACGTACGTATTACAATTCTC
>CAZOXI010000193.1:0-6504 GCA_964583445.1 uncultured Bacteroidaceae bacterium
TCAAGTGTGACTGGATCAGACGTGTGCTCTTCCGATCTGGCAATTTCATTCTCCCGTGATATTCTCAACGCACGTATCGGGGTAATCACCTCAATTTCGGGTGCCAGTACCTGGATGGTCAGGTCAAAACGCACCTGGTCGTTCCCTGCCGCCGTGGAACCATGGGCGATCTTCGTGAATCCCTTCTTCCTGGCATACTCAACGAGGGCAATGGCCTGGAAAGATCGTTCTGAGCTCACCGAGAGCGGGTAGTTCCTGTTCCTCAGGGCATTTCCAAACAACATATAACGGATACAACGCCCGTAATATTCGTCTGTGACATCCAGTACTTCATGCGTTACCACACCAAGTCTTTTTGCGTGGGCGCCGATCTTTTCCAGTTCCGCTGCATTGAATCCGCCGGTATTCACAATCGCCGAATGCACCTCATAATTCTGCTCTTTTGCCAGGTATACGGCACAAAACGAAGTGTCGAGTCCGCCACTGAGGGCCAACAATATCTTTTCTTTTTCTATCATGTTATGTCTGTATTTTCTATGCTGCTTTGCTGTTTCCTGCGTCTTTATTACGCTTACCCTCATCCTGCTTTTTCGTCCCTGTCTTTTTTGCGCGTTTGGTTTCAGCCGGACTTGGTTTCAGCATAGCGGTGCACAGGCAATGGGTCCTTCTTGTGCGCACCAGGATATCATAATAAGGACAGGACTGGCATCCCTTCCAAAACTCCTCATCATCGGTCAGTTCTGAAAATGTAACAGGCTGGTATCCCAGACTGCTGTTTATTTTCATAACTGCCAGGCTTGTTGTCAGACCGAATAACCTTGCTTCAGGAAATAATTCAGCGGATAAGTTGAGAGCCCTCGCTTTGATCTGTCCCGCCAGACCCTGTCCTCTATATTCAGGATTTACTACCAACCCACTATTGGCAACAAATTTATTGTGTCCCCATGATTCTATGTAGCAGAACCCTGCCCAGGACCCGTCTTCATGTATGGCAATAACCGATTTTCCCTCCAGGATCTTATCTGAAAGGTATTCACGGCTCCTGATGGCAATACCTGTTCCCTTTATACGGGATGCATTAAAAATGGCCGTTTCGACATCTTCAAGATATTTAAGATCCTTTTTACCTGCTACGTATATATTGATTTTTGACATTTTTACGATTGTTAGTGTGTAAAATAAATTTTCGTATGCTCCCAGGTACGCACGTGTTGTTTTACTGCTGTTTCTAACCGGGATTCCGACCCGGCTAATGCACCTCTTCTTTCCGGAATCCCGGCATTTTTGTTTTCAGAAGGTTGGTCAGATCTCCTTTGGTCACCCCATCCCTCGGAATGATTAAAATAGTATCATCACCAGCAATGGTTCCGGCGATCTCGTATGAATTCAGGTTATCCAGCGCATAGGCAATGCTGCTTGCATGTCCGGGCAATGTCTTCATAATGGCCATTCCCTTTG
Source organism: uncultured Bacteroidaceae bacterium (assembly GCA_964583445.1). Lineage (GTDB taxonomy): Bacteria > Bacteroidota > Bacteroidia > Bacteroidales > M55B112. The sequence continues at coordinate 1,459 of CAZOXI010000193.1, forward strand.
CGAAATCGATAGAAACAAATCCGGTGATCGGAATATCCTCATTTTCTGAAGGGTCATTCAGCTGACGCTCCGTAAGCATATAAATATACCCTCTTTCACTGTCCGGCATCTTGGCCACCTTCAGGTATTTCAGGTCCCTGGAAAGCGTGGCCTGGGTCATGGAGAATCCTTGTCGCTCAAGCAAAGCCAGCAGCTCCTCCTGCGAGGAGATGTTGGATCCGTTGATCAGCCGCCTGATCGCCATCAATCTTTCGTTCCTGTCTCTCATGTTGTATATTTATACATTTATTTTGCAAAAATATGCATTTTTTATTCACAAATGCAAAACTCTATGTTTTTTTTTCTATTTTTGACCCCCGGATCGAAAAGAACCGGACCTGCATTAATAACCGGTCTGTACATCCATCAACCAAATACCGCGATAACATGACCGAAAAAATCAACAAAGTACTTATACTCGGATCCGGAGCACTGAAGATTGGTGAGGCTGGAGAATTTGATTATTCAGGATCCCAGGCACTTAAAGCGCTCCGGGAAGAGGGCGTCAGAACAGTATTGATCAACCCCAATATTGCCACTGTGCAGACCTCCAGTGAGGTTGCTGATGAGATCTATTTTCTCCCGGTGACCCCTCATTTTGTTGAGAAGGTGATCCGGAAAGAGCGTCCCGAAGGGATTCTCCTTGCTTTTGGCGGCCAGACGGCACTCAACTGCGGCGTGGCTTTGAACGAATCAGGGATCCTTGATAAATACAATGTAAAGGTCCTGGGCACACCTGTGCAGGCGATCATGGACACAGAGGACCGGGAGCTGTTTGCCGGGAAACTGAGGGAAATTGATGTGAAGACTCCGAAAAGCATCGCTGTAACCACTGTTGCGGATGCCCACAAGGCCTCTGAAAAACTGGGCTTCCCCATCATCATCCGTGCAGCGTATACCCTGGGTGGACAGGGAAGCGGATTTTGTAACAACCCGGATGAACTGCAGAAGCTCGCCACCAACGCATTCTCCTATTCAAAGCAGATCCTGGTAGAGGAGTCATTAAAAGGGTGGAAAGAGGTGGAATATGAAGTGGTACGTGACAAGTATGATAATTGCATCACCGTATGTAACATGGAGAACTTCGACCCCCTGGGAATCCATACCGGGGAAAGTATTGTTGTGGCTCCATCGCAAACCCTCACGAACAGTGAATACCATAAATTAAGGAAACTTTCCATACAGATCATCAGGCATATCGGGATTATCGGGGAATGCAACGTACAGTATACCCTGGATCCTTATTCTGAAGATTACCGGGTTATCGAAGTGAACGCCCGTCTTTCGCGCTCCTCCGCCCTCGCTTCGAAGGCAACGGGATACCCTCTGGCGTTTGTAGCGGCCAAACTGGCACTGGGATATGGCCTGCCTGAACTGAAAAACTCTATTACCAAAACAACTTCGGCATTTTTCGAACCTGCACTGGATTATATTGTCTGCAAAATCCCACGCTGGGACCTGAATAAATTCAGCGGCGTATCCAAGATGATCGATTCGAGCATGAAATCGGTCGGCGAAGTCATGGCTATCGGAAGAACATTTGAAGAAGCCATTCAGAAAGGGATCAGAATGATCGGACAGGGCATGCATGGATTCGTCGGCAACCAGAACCTGGATTTTGAAGACATTGAAAAAGAACTGGTGGAGCCGACAGATATGCGTATCCTGGTCATTGAAAAGGCTTTCAACAATGGGTACACCGTGGACCGGGTGCACGAGCTCACCAGGATCGACAGGTGGTTCCTCGTAAAACTCAAGAAAATTTTTGATCTGAAGAATGAACTCGAAAAGGTATCCTCACTTGAAGCACTGGAAGATGACTTGTTGCTCAGGGCAAAAGTGGCCGGCTTCAGTGATTTTCAGCTTGCACGGATCATCCTCAACGGTGATGTTTCAGAAGAGATGCACGCTGTACGGGAACACCGCAAACAACGAGGCATCCTTCCTTATGTGAAACAGATCGACACGCTGGCTGCTGAGTACCCGGCACAAACGAATTACCTGTACCTTACCTACAGCGGCAAGGAACATGACATTGAATTTTACAACGACCAGCATTCGGTAGTGGTATTGGGGTCAGGCGCCTACAGGATCGGAAGCAGTGTCGAATTTGACTGGTGCAGCGTCAATGCTTTGAAAACGGTCAATGAACAAGGTTACAGGTCAATCATGATCAACTACAATCCTGAAACGGTATCGACTGATTACGACATGTGCGACCGGCTCTACTTCGATGAATTATCCTTTGAGCGTGTCATGGATATCCATGACCTGGAACAACCGAAAGGAGTGATCGTTTCAGTAGGCGGACAGATTCCCAACAACCTGGCCATGCGTCTCCACAATTCGGATGTAAAGGTGCTGGGTACTTCACCAAACTCCATTGATAACGCTGAAAACCGCCACAAATTTTCCATGCTGCTGGACCGGCTGGGTATTGATCAGCCGCGCTGGCGCGAACTCACCAGCCTGGAAGGAATCAAGGAATTTGTCGGCGAGGTGGGATATCCTGTACTTGTACGTCCCTCGTATGTATTATCCGGAGCAGCGATGAATGTTGTATCAAACAGCGAGGAACTGGAACATTTCCTTACCCTTGCCGCCCGGGTATCCAAGCAATACCCCGTGGTCGTCTCTGAATTCATCGAGCAGGCCAAGGAAATTGAGATCGACGCGATTGCGAAGGGGGGTGAATTGTTTTCCTACGCCATCTCTGAGCACGTTGAATTCGCGGGTGTGCACTCGGGCGATGCCACGATGGTATTCCCGCCCCAGAAAATCTATTTTGAGACCGTGCGCCGGATCAAAAAGATCGCACGGCAACTTGCCGAAGCACTGGAAATCTCGGGGCCTTTCAATATGCAGTTCCTTGCCAAAGACAACGACATCAAGGTGATCGAATGCAACCTGAGGGCTTCCAGGAGCATGCCCTTTGTTTCCAAGGTATTGAAAGCGAATCTGATTGACCAGGCCACGAGGATCATGCTGGACATGCCGGTGGAAAAACCACATAAATCGATCTTCGATCTGGATTACATCGGCTGTAAGGCACCGCAGTTCTCTTTTTCCAGGCTGAAAAAAGCCGATCCGGTCCTTGGTGTGGATATGTCTTCCACCGGGGAGGTGGGATGTATCGGCGACAACTACTATGAAGCGATCCTTAAAGCAATGCTCTCCGTAGGGTATACGATCCCTAAAAAGAACATCCTGCTCTCAACGGGTCCCATGCGATCCAAGGTAGAGATGATTAATTCCTGCAGGATGCTGGTGGAGAGAGGGTACAACCTTTTTGCCACCCACGGCACCCATGAGTTCCTGAAACTGAATGGTTTTGATTCCATCGACCTGGCCTGGCCAGACGAGGACAAAAAGCCCAATGTTCTGGACCATATGGCCGGAGGACAGATTGACCTGGTGATCAACATTCCGAAGAATCTAACTTCACACGAATTATCCAACGATTATACCATCAGGCGTTCAGCGGTCGATTTCAATATACCGCTCATCACGAATGCACGACTCGCCAGCGCGTTTATCTATGCCATTTGCAAGATCGATCTCGAGGAGATCCCTATCAAAAGCTGGGGAGAATATAAATAGTGCCTGCACTGAAGTCCGATAACTGCACCGGGACCGGCAAAATTTAACCGTTGAGTGCCTCTGCGCCACCAACGATCTCGATGATCTCATTGGTGATGGTTGCCTGTCTGGCCTTGTTGTATTCCAGGGCAAGATCTTTAAGCAATTCGGTTGCATTGTCGGTGGCCTTATGCATGGCTGTCATCCTGGCACCGTGCTCGGAGGCAAACGAATCGCGTATGGCTTTATAGAACTGCATTTTCAGTGATCGAGGAATCATCTCCTCCAGGATATACGTCTTGGAGGGTTCAAAGATATAATCAACGTTTACCGGGACATCATCTTCCCCGCCAAGTTCATCCAGGCTGATGGGCAAAAACTGTTCGGTGGTCAGCACCTGGGTAGCTGCATTCCTGAACTGGTTGTAAACGATATCCACATGGTCGTAATCGCCCTTAATAAAAAGTTTCATCACCATTTCAGAGATCCTGGAGGAACGCTCAAATGTTAGGTCATCAAAGATATCAGTGTCAGCGTAAATGACATTATAGCCATTTCTTTTCAGGAAATCATATCCCTTTTTGCCGATGGCAAGAAAATGCACCTGTCCCTCCATCATCTGGCTGGAGTAGGTCTCCAGTGCCAATTGGATCGCCGCCTTGATGGCATTGCTGTTAAATGCACCACACAGTCCCCTGTTGGACGTAATCAGGACCAGCAGGATATTTTCCTCTTCCCGTACCCGGGCATAGGGATTGCTATCTTCCGCCAGGATGCTTCCCGTGATACTTCCAAGGATTTCCTGCATTTTTTCAGCATAGGGCCTGAGTTGCGTAATGGCATCCTGCGCTTTTTTCAGTTTTGCAGCAGCCACCATCTTCATCGCGCTGGTGATCTGTCTTGTAGATGCAACAGATTCCCTTCTTACCCGTATCTCCTTGAGATTAGCCATAGATCATGTAACGTTGCGTGTGATCAGGATTTCAATTTATCTACGATATCTTTTGCCACCTCTTCCAGTACGGAAGTGATCTTATCATCAAGTTTCCCTTCCGAAAGTTGTTTCAGCACATCTTTGTGCTTCATCTCCAGGTATTCGAGGAACTCATCCTGGAATTGTTGTACCTGGTTGACCTCAATATCCGCCAGCAGCCCTTTTGTCCCGCAATAGATAATGGCGATTTGCTTTTCAACGGGAAATGGAGAATATTGGCCTTGTTTCAGAATCTCAACATTTTTCCTTCCCTTGTCAAGGACAGCCTTGGTAGCTGCATCCAGATCAGATCCGAATTTGGCGAAGGCTTCCAGTTCGCGGAACTGTGCCTGGTCCAGTTTCAGTGTACCTGCAATTTTTTTCATGGCTTTGATCTGGGCATTCCCTCCCACCCTGGAGACAGAAATACCCACATTAATTGCAGGTCTGATCCC
>CAZOXI010000194.1:0-6495 GCA_964583445.1 uncultured Bacteroidaceae bacterium
ATGGTGTGATCAAAAAAATCGCCATCCGACAGAATGATTCTGTCATGAAAGATGACCTGCTGATTGAGATCGAAAAGACCTGATCACTATTTACATCGATTACAATGGGAATCTCTTTCCCCATGGAAGATCATCCATTTCGCTGTCTCAATTCCGCTTTCTCCAATGCCTCATACACAGCACCGGAAGATCGCAACACACTCTTGTAGAAAACCACTTCGCCAGTTCCGCAGGTACCAAGTTCCCGGTTCCTGAAACGCTCCACCTCTTGTTTAAAGCGACCCGCTTCGCGCAATCGCTTGATACGTGCAAGCGTCAGATGAGGCCTGAATGTGTGATGATCAGGAAGAGACACAATCTCATCCAGCATCCGTTGCGTTGCCAAATGCAGTGCGCTCACCATATCAGCAGCTTCAATACCTGCCCACAATACCTTCAACGCTGACCTGTGATTGAAGGTTCCGAGCCCGCACAACCGCAATTCGAAACGCTCAAATGCATCATAAGTTTCCCGGAAATTTACTTTTACAGCATTAACCTGTTCTTCCGGAATATCCCCTATGAATCGAAGTGTGATATGCATTTGGGCTGGATCCATCCACCTGATCCGCTCAGCGGAAAACTCATGTTGAAAATGTTTCAGTGTATAATGAAGCTCCTGCGGTATACTTACCGGGATAGCAATAAAAGTTCTGAATAACACTTTACTTTCCATAGAAAATTCGATAAATTGGGGCATTCTAACATACAAAATCCATGTGGAATCTGAGGTAAAATACCAACAGAATTAAGTAAACTGAGCAATTCGAATGAGATTTGAATAAATTTAACCAGAAAGTCAAAAAAATACAGCTATGAAAAAATTTGCAATCGTTCTCGCAGGATGTGGTGTTTATGATGGTGCTGAGATTCACGAATCAACACTCAGCATGTTTGCGATCGCCAAAAATAATGCATCATATGAAATTTTTGCCCCTGATATCCAACAACATCATGTGATCAATCACATTACAGGCGAAGAGATGCAGGAAACCCGGAATGTACTGGTTGAATCTGCCCGGATCGCACGGGGGAAGATTCGAACACTAACTGATTTTTCCGCGGATGCATATGACGGACTGCTGATCCCGGGAGGATTCGGAGCTGCGAAAAATCTCTCCGACTGGGCTTTCAACGGACCTGATGGAAATGTATTGCCCGAAGTAGCAGGTGTGATCAGGGAGATGGCAGATGCAGGAAAACCAATAGGAGCTTTGTGTATTTCACCTGTTTTGATCATAAAAACACTCGAAGGTGCCAGGGTGACCATCGGATCCGATAGTGATACAGCCGGAGCCATAGAAAAGACCGGAGCGACACATGTAACGACCACACATGGCGAAGTGGTGATAGACGAGCAGTACAACCTGTTCACCACTCCATGCTATATGCTGGACGCAACCATCACACAGATCGCCGAGGGTGCAGACAATATTGTCAAAGCCATGTTGAAACATATGAAATGATCACAAAATGAAGCGTTCCTTTTGTAGCGTGCTGTCTGTGAACATACCTGCTTCCTGCACACATACATGTTCCCTGTACAGATAAATGTTCCCTGTACAGATAGATGTTCTCTTTACAGATAGATGTTCTCTGTACGGATTTATCCTGTGCAGATTGATGTTCCCTGTACAGATAAATGTTCCCCGGAATCATCCAGCGTAATGATCTGTTAGTTATTTTTTTAACCCACAGGAGGCAAACATTGACCCTGCATCCCCTGTTTTTAAAATAAGGCCCGATATTTGTACGTTGGTTTTTATGATGAGAAGAAACGCAAGAATAGCCTTATTAGCTGCGGTGATTGGATTCACCGGTCTGTTTGCTGCATCCGGACAGGAGGATACGGTAAGAAGATCCATTTCTCCCCAGCCTCCACTCGTCTATCGTAGCGACACGTTGCCCGTAATGGAAATTCCCCAGTTAAACATCTACGATGTCAGCAAATACAATTACCTGAAGTCGAGGCGCTACAGGCGCATGATCCGCAATGTAAAGAAGGCCTATCCCTATGCAGTGATCGCCAATGACAAATTGAAAGCCCTGGACGATGAACTTTCAAACATGAAATCCAAAAGAGAGCAGAAAGCCTATATGAAAGCGGCTGAAAAAGAAATGATGCAGGAGTTCGAGGATGAGCTGAAAAAACTGACCATCACCCAGGGAATCATCCTGGTGAAACTGATCGACCGGGAGATCGGACACACCTCTTACGAGGTGATCAAAGATATCCGCGGAGGGTTTACGGCTTTCTTCTGGCAGGGCATCGCCAGGCTCTTTGGCAATAACCTCAAGATGCAATACGATCCCGAAGGAAAAGACAAGGTTATCGAAGATATAATCATGGCAATGGAATATGGGTTCATCTGATTTCCATCTAAAAAAAGAACAGGTCCATATTCAATGTAATTTAACATGAAGTGCTGTTAACACAGCATGAAATCCAGTCATACGCAACATTTCTGGCAGTAATCGGCTTACCCGCCCCACATCTCCTTAACATGTAGTTAATACAGGCCATCTCCTGTTAACATATATTTAAATAACCGCTAATAATGAGGTAATTCAACTTCTGTCTGATTGCTATTTATTTGTAGTGTCTGATGAAACGAATCAAACACATCATTAAAAACAGATAAAACAAATGAAAAAAGTTACGTTATTTTTGATCGCAGCATTGGCTGCAGCTTCGGTATCGATGTTCACTTCCTGTGATGGGAACGGGGGTGACAATGGAGAAGATCCGAATGTAGATGGTATTCTTATTGAAGAAAATATCACTGAGAACACTACCTGGGAAACAGGTAATGTATATGTCCTTGGCGGCCGTATTGCTGTTATGGATGGCGTCACCCTCACCATTGAGCCTGGTGTTATTGTGAAAGGACAGGTAGGTACAGGTGTAAATGCAACTGCCCTGCTCGTTGCAAGGGGCGCAACCATTGATGCACAGGGTACTGCAGATCTGCCGATCATCTTTACCTCGGTTGCCGACGAACTCTCCCCGGAAGATCTGGAAGACGGGAATTTCGCAAGCCCTAACCTTGATCCCGATATGAACGGACTCTGGGGTGGAGTGATCGTACTTGGAAAAGCAACCATATCTGCCTCAAATGACAACGATGAGGATATCTCAGAAATCCAGATTGAAGGTATTCCAACCTCAGATCCAAAAGGTCTGTATGGAGGGAATATTGATACCGATAACTCAGGTATCCTGAAATATATATCGATCCGTCATGGCGGTGCTAATATTGGCTCCGGAAATGAAATCAACGGTCTGTCACTTGGTGGCGTCGGTTCCGGAACGACCATTGAAAACATTGAAATTGTCTCGAACCAGGATGATGGAATCGAGTGGTTTGGCGGCACTGTTAATGTAAGTGATGTAGTGGTATGGAACGTCGGTGATGACGGCATTGATACAGACCAGTCATGGGCCGGAACACTCGACAACTTCTTCGTGATTACAGTTGCCGGACATGCATTTGAACTTGATGGACCTGAAGGATCTTTTGAAGCAGGACACACTATCAAAAATGGCACAGTTATCACCTCGTTATTTGATGAGGAAGATGAGCTTGTCAGATCCACAAAAGACCTGATCAATGTAGATGACAATTCGATTGTTGATCTTGAAAACATTCACTTCACAGGGGTCATTGATGGACAGCAGGTAAACAGGGTTTCCGCAGCAGGCGTCTCCTTCACCAATATCACCATTGATGTTGCTGCCGACAGTCTGAACAACCATGTAAATGGCGATGTGCCTTCAGGAATCACTGCAGGCGGATCACCGGTTGCTTCTGCTTCCGCGCTCAGCTGGACATGGGCTGCACAAGCTGGCAAACTCCAGTAATCAGTTGTTATTTGACAAATAAAATTTTCTTTTCATACAGACTTGCCGGATGCATTTTCCGGCAAGTCTGTTGTTAGTTAAAATAGCTAAAAGTGAGATACCTTATAATTTCGATTTTAATTTGGATCAGCCTCAGTTCATTTGGACAGGAGGGATTGATCAGGGGACTGGTGATTGATAGTGAAACCGGGGAAACACTTGTCGGAGTCACAGTTTATGCTGCAGGAACAACAACGGGGACCATTACTGACATAGACGGAAAGTTTTCGCTTTCCCTGCCGGCAGGAACTTATAACTTACAGGTCTCATATATCTCCTATCAAACCATCACTGTGAGTGGACTCGAAGTCTCACCGGGAGAAGTTACGGTTATTGACCAGCTCAGGATGAATGTAAGTAAGCAGCAACTGGAAGAGGTTGTCATCACAGCCGAACAGGTCAGGACCACCGAAACTGCGCTCATAAGCATAAAGAAAAAAGCACCTGCGATTCTTGATGGCATCTCTGAATCGCTGATTAAACTTACAGGCGACGGAACAGCAGTTGAAGCAGCAAAGCGGGTCACCGGTGTCTCAATTGAGGATGGAAAATATGTATACGTCAGGGGGCTGGGCGACAGGTATGCCAAAACAACATTAAATGGGATGGATATACCCGGACTTGATCCTGACCGGAATACCCTGCAAATGGATATCTTCCCCAGCAATCTCATTGCTAATATCCTTGTAAGTAAAAATTTCACTGCAAATATGCCGGCAGATTTTACAGGCGGACTGCTCAATATCGAGTTAAAGGATTTTCCCGACAAGAAAATTTTCAATATATCAGCAGGAGCTTCCTACAATCCAAATATGCACTTCAATCCGGACTACCTCACCTACCAGGGGAGCGGAACAGATTTCCTGGGCATTGACGGAGGTGCGCGGGCCTTGCCGTCCGGTGCAGATCAATCTAATATCCCGACCCCGATCAGTGGCTACACAACGGAGCAAGTGAACCAATTCATCAATTCATTCAACCCAACTTTGAATGCTGCGCGTGCACAGAGCCCGATGGATTTCAGCGCCAGCATCTCAATGGGCAACCAGGTTGACCTGAATAGCCATAACGATGGCCCGGAAAACAACCGTAAATTGGGTTATATTTTTTCGCTCTCCTATAAATCAGATTTCAAATACTACGATAATAGTATTTTTGGAGAGTACCAGCGCTATATTGATCCCGACAGGTACGAAATGAGATACGCCACCCTCTCGGACGGTGATCTGGGAAAAAAGAATTTCCTGGTAGGCTTGCTGGGCGGGCTTGCCTATAAGACCAACTATTCCAAAATCAGGCTTACGCTAATGCATCTTCAGAATGGAGAAAGCACATCAGGAATTTTTAATATAGACAATGACGGCGCCGCTGTAGGCCAATCCGGTTACCAGGCCACCTCACACAACCTTGAATACAACCAGCGCTCAATTACCAATATTTTTCTAAACGGAAGCAGGAAATTCGGATCCTCAGGCTGGGATCTTGACTGGCGTATTGCGCCAACACTTTCTCTTTCAAAAGACCCTGATATCCGGAAAACCGCATTTACCAATGAATATGACGGTCCAACATTCAGCGCAGGTGCAGGTGGTAATCCCTCCAGGATCTGGAGAAATCTCAGCGAGTGGAACGTACCGGCAAAGATCGACATCAATAAAACGTATGCCCTGAACGGCAAGGATGCAAAATTCAGCTTTGGGGCTGGACAGACCTACAAATACAGGAATTATGAAATCCTGTTTTTTGATATCCAGTTCTTTGGTCAGCAACCGAATTGGGCCGCTGCTGACCCCTCACTTGTGTTGGTGCCGGATAATATTTTTCCTGATGGGAAAATCTACTACCAGTCTGGAAACAGCAATCCCAATCCAAATGCCTATACCTCGAACGTGTCCAATACGGCAGCCTACGTATCCAATGAACTGGAACTTTTTACAGGTCTGAAAACCATTCTCGGATTGAGGGCCGAATACTATGTTCAGCGACACACCGGAAGGGATATCACCTATGCCACAGGGGATGTTACCAACGGCCGGAACCTGGACAATGAAAAGGTGCTTGAATCATTGGATCTGTTTCCAAGTGTTAATTTGATTCTCTCACTTACGGATGCACAAAACATACGTGCTGCCTATTCAAGGACCATCGCCCGTCCTTCTTTTAAAGAACTCTCCTTTGCCCAGATCATTGATCCAATCACGAACCGGATATTTAACGGCGCGTTGTTTTCTTACAAAGGTTGGGATGGCAACCTGACGGAAACAAGAATCGATAACCTGGACCTGAGGTGGGAATACTTTATGGACCGTGGTCAGATGTTCTCCATCAGCGGATTCATGAAAACCTTTGATGACCCGATAGAACTTGTCAGGATTCCCGAGCAGCAAACCAGCACCGAATACCAACCCAGGAATGTTGGCGACGGAAGGCTGGTTGGAGTTGAATTTGAACTTCGAAAAAACCTTAATTTCCTTGGTTCCTTTTTAAGGGATTTCAACTTCAGCAGCAATATTACGCTTGTTGAATCACAAATCAGCATGACAGATGTGGAATAT